>NZ_BAAAQB010000035.1:0-19283 GCF_039531445.1 Arthrobacter humicola
AGCCCTCGGAATCCTCGTCCTGAACTACCCCGACCGGCTCGGACCCTACCTGAACCGATGACACCCCGCCCCACTTACACAAACAACTTGACAGGCTCCGGACCGGCGGGTCGAGTTCGTCCCGGACCGGGACGGCATGGCCTGGCTCTCGGCCCGGCTCCCGGCCGAGACCGCGGCCGGGATCTGGGAACGGACCACCACCGCCGCCCGCGCCCTGCAGGGCCCGGCCGAGACCCGGACCCTGGCCCAGCTGCGCGCCGACATCGCCGCGACCTGGCTCCTCACCAACGCCACCGGCGGAACAGCCGACGGCGGCCCCAGCGGACTTGCCGGCGGCGGGACGGGCGGGTGTGTGGTTGGAGGTGTTCCGGTGCCGCGGGCGCAGGTCCTGGTCACCGTGCCGGTCCTGTCGCTGCTGGGCCTCACGGACGAACCGGCCGTCCTGGACGGGTACGGTCCGATCCCGCCGTCGATGGCCCGGCGCCTCGTCAGTGGCGGCGCGGGTTCCTTCTACCGGGTCCTGACCGATCCCCGGGACGGGGCGCCGCTGGAGATCGGGCGGAGCAGCTACCGCCTGACGGCGGCGCAGCGGCACTGGCTCCGGCTCCGGGACGGCAGGTGTCCGTTTCCCGGCTGCAACAACCATTCCCTGGACAACGAGGCGGACCACCTCCTGGCCTGGGCCGACGGCGGCACCACGGGCATCGCCAACCTGGGCCAGCCCTGCCCGAAACACCACCGCCTCAAACACGCCTCCGCCTGGACACCCGTCGGGGCCAGCACAACGAGCCCGCCGGGCTGGATTTCACCCTCAAAACGCTACTATCCGAGCGAGCATCAGGACTGGGAACCGCCCCGCTGGCCCCACGACTTCCCGATCACGGCTACAGCCACAGACCCACGGCCGGAGCGAGGCGTGCCCGCGGATCCCGAGCCGGAACTGCCCCCGGATCCCTTCCCCGACTGGCACCACTTCACGGCCGGGCACCCATTCCCCGCCGCAAACACCGACGACCCCGGCTGGCCGGCACCCCTCGACGACCCCACCCACGAATGCGCCCTGTACCAATCCGCTTGAACGACCAGTTGCGTGCCGATTCAGATCTTGGGCCTGAGCCTAATCTTGGCGGACTATGTCGACTGAGATCTCCGACGCGGGAATCGTTCCTCGGTTCTCCAGCCAGTGAACGGTGTTCCGGTCCTCGGGCCAGCCCACCCCCGGCCCGTAGTCCGTAGTGACTCCATTCCTATGGTCGGTGATCGTTCCTTGCAAGATGTAGACGATGCCTGGTCGGTCTATATGGTCGTGTACCGGGCCGAAGACTCCCCCTGGCTCGAAGGTCACCATACGCATTCGAAGCTGGCGACCGGCCATGCCCTCGATCTCGGGGCCGAGGTCAACCGTTGCAAGTAACTCCGACGTGACACCTTTCGTCTCAGGTGCCGCTTGGTCTTCGCTCATCGCGCTTTCCTCTCTGCACTTCCAGGGGCTAACGTTCGACCTTCACCACGAGCTGATCTCCGGATTGACGTGCCCAACGTCACGTCATTGAACCATGGAACCGGAATCGGCGTCTGGGACTTTTCCAGATTCTTTGACCCTCGGGGATTGGCCAACACCCCTCTTCAACCGCATCCCGAGTGCGCTCCTGACGGCGCAGGCTGACCGCTTTCCAAGTAGGCTCAACCTCATAGTTGATGAACAGGAGGCCGAGGTGGCCGAGGTGGCCGAGGTGGCCGAGACGACGGTGGCCGAAGTGATGGCCGAACTGGCCGATCTTGAGGACCCGAGGGCACGCGTGGTGAACGAGAAACACGGTGACGACCACGGTGTGAACCTCGGCAAACTGCGTGCACTCGCGAAGCGGCTGAAGACCCAGCAGGACCTCGCGCGCCAGCTTTGGGAGACGGATGACACCGCTGCGCAACTGCTGGCGGTCCTGATCTGCCGCCCGAAGGCGTTCGAACGTCAAGAGTTGGACTTCATGTTGCGCCAGGCGCGCAGCCCCAAGGTGCACGACTGGCACGTGAACTACGTGGTGAAGAAGACCCCGCACTCCGAAGAGTTGCGCCTGACCTGGTTGGCCGACCCGGATCCGGTAGTGGCTAGTGCCGGCTGGGCGCTGACCAGCGAACGCGTGGCGAAGAAGCCCGAGGGCCTCGACCTCGCAGGACTGCTCGACGTCATCGAGGCGGAGATGAAGGACGCCCAGGACCGCCTGCAGTGGGCGATGAACCACTGCCTGGCCCAGATCGGGATCGAGCATGCCGAGCACCGCGCCCGCGCCATCGACATCGGTGAGCGCCTGGAGGTGCTCAAGGATTATCCGACTCCCCCGAACTGCACATCTCCGTTCGCGCCCATCTGGATAACCGAATTGGTGCGCCGACAGCACGGTAAATAGGAGCGTTCGCACTCGACTGCGACCCCTGCTAGCTCTTGTCGGCAATCGAGCAATCCGCCGGAAGCACGCCGCATTGGGACGCCTTGAGTCCCGAAGGAACTTGTCCGGCCGGGCTGCCACCTGCGGATCCGGCAATATTCCGGCCCTCTGCGCATCTCCCTCTTGCTCTCTGCGGCCGCTGCGCGTATGAGAAGAGCATGGGTTCGCAACGAGACGTCCTCCGCGGCCGCGTGGCGGTCGTGACTGGCTCGACACGCGGTCTGGGGTTTGCAATGGCCCGGCTACTGGGGCATCAGGGCGCGACGGTGGTGCTGGCGTCCAGGTCGGAAGTGGACGTCGCGGCCGCCGTCGAGCGGCTGCACACGGAAGGGATCGCGGCGTCCGGACGTCACTGCGACACCGGTGAGCTGGCCGACGTCGAAGCCCTGCGCGACGAGGCCTTAGGCCACGGGACGCTCGACATCTGGGTCAACAACGCCGGAGCCTCAGGTGTCTACGGGCCCACGGCGTCCACGCCGGTCGATGACTTCACGCGAGTGGTGCGCACGAACATCCTCGGCACGTTCCACGGGTCGAGGGTTGCGTTGCCCGTGTTCCTCGGCCAAGGCCGCGGCGATCTCGTCAACATCTATGGCCACGGCGACCAAGGGCCGGTCGCGCTGCAGAACGCGTATGCGTCGAGCAAGCGCTGGGTCCGCCAGTTCACCGAGACGTTGCGGCTGGAGACCAAGGGCACCGGCGTCCGGGTGCATGGCATGAATCCGGGATTGGTGATGACAGACATGCTGGGGCACGTCACGTCCCAGCCAGGCTACGAGCATCGACTGGGCGGGCTGCAGGTCGTCGTCGGGCTCTGGGGGCAGAACCCTGACGACGCCGCGCGCCCTCTACTGGACCTCGTAACGTCGGACGCCGCCGAGTTCCGGGATCTGACCAAAACGACCATGGTGACCCGCGGGGTGCGCAACGTGCTGGCCGGACGCCTCCGTCGCGCCAACCGCATGCCCCTGGACGTCACCGTCCTAGACAAGGACTGACGAGGCTAACTGAAGACCGGCAGCCGTCCATCGCGAGAGTAGCCGGCACAAAATTGGGGCCCGAAAGACTGAAGTCACAGCATTCGCCAAGGTTCTGCCAAGCATCGGCGCTTCCGGTTGAACGACTCTCTGCTTCCACTTTAGGCTGACGGCAACCAGCGAGCGAGATCCCGCCCGCACGGCCCGGGCCACTCATCATTGGAGTATCACGCATGTCGATTGCAAAGAAACTGGGCGCTGTCGTCCTGACCACCGCCGTTCTCACCGGTGCAGGTGCCGGTGTCGCCAACGCGGCTCCGACCAAGGCCGCACACTCGGTCTCCGTGAAGGCGTCCGCAAAGGCCACTGAGGCGAAGGCCAAGACGCAGTTGAAGAAGCAGGCAGCCGCCGCGAAGCTTGCCGCTGTGAAGGCCAAGGTCACGTCCCTGAAGGCTGCCGCCGAGGCGAAGAACGCTGCCGCCGTTGCGGATGTCGCACAGAAGCACGCCGCCCAGGAGGCCAAGAAGGTCGCCAAGAAGGCCACCCAAGCCCAGAAGCGCGAAGCCACGGCAGCGAAAGTGGCAGCCCTAAAGGCAGCCGCTGACGCGAAAGCTGCAGAGGAAGCCGCCGCCGAAGCTGCGCAGGCCGCCGTCGAGGCCGACGCGGAAGCTGCCGAAAAGGCGGCAGAATCCGCGGCAGAGACCCCTGTCGCGCCGGTGGAGGATCCCGCCGACGCCTGATCCGAGCGCCCCTGGCTGCACCCCCTTCCGATACACCGGCCACCATCTGGCGGCCTTAGGGAAGGGGGTGTTGCCGTGTCCCGACACTTTCGCCCATCGCCGCGCAGCCGACCGCCCGCAGACCCTGTCCGTCGCGTCCGCTCCGGACTACGATCTTGCCTATTGACCAGGCACACGCTGACTAGCACGGGCGAGGGCAGACGCAGAGTGAGGAGAAGGCTGTGACCGGAGGGACGCGGCTGAGCGGACCGCACTGGCGGCGAGTGGTGGCGGCCCTCGCCAATAAGGACGCGCGGACTGTCTACGCGCAAATCGTACTGGGCGCCAAGCTCGCCGACGTGGTTGCTGATCTGAATGACCAACGGCGGAACCGGGCCATCGCCGCCCTGCTCGAGTCAGGGCTCGTCGAACGGAATGCTGCCAACGAACTGGAGGCGTCTGAGTCGATCTTCCGCGACCTGCTCACGCAGCAACCCCGGCGACAGGCGCAGACCGGAGTGGCTCGCTTCATGCGCCTAGGCAGAATCGATCGGTATCCAGCCAACATGGCGGAACGGCGGGAGCTCCTGGCCTGGATTGCCAGCGAAGCAATCGAGCCGGGCGAACACCTAACGGAAAAGCAGGTAAATGAACGGCTCCTCAGTTATACCGATGACGTCGTGATGCTGCGCCGCTACATGATCGACTTCGGGCTATTGGAACGGACGCCCTCCGGCTCCTCCTACTCACGGCCCGACAAAACATAGGCTTGAACCGGACGCTGATCACCCTGTCGGTGGCATTGGTCAGCACAGTCGTAGGCTATTTTTTTGAGACCGGACACTAGCGGCAACGGGCCCCGAAAGAAGGACTGAGTGGACAGTAATGCTGGTACGTGGTTTCTGAGTCGCGCCGAGCGGGGGAATCTGGCCACAGACGTCCACGCGGGGGGTGCCGGATCGCTGTCCTGGTCGGAGGGCAATCTAGTGCGGCCCCTGATTCATGGAGCAACCTACTTCGCCCGACTGCATGAGGAGTTGACGGCTCTGCAGGCGGGAGACCGCGTGTGGTTCACCGACTGGCGCGGCGACGCCGACGAGCGGCTGCTGGCCGACGGACCGTCGATCGGCGACGTGCTCTCGGGCTTGGCCCGCGCAGGCGTGGAAGTGCGGGGCCTTGTCTGGAGATCCCACGGAGAGCGTGTATCGGCCCCGATCAGCAGCCGATCCAACGAGCTGCTAAGTCATCAGATCAACGACGCCGGCGGAGAGGTGCTGCTGGATCAGCGTGTACGCCTCTTCGGCTCCCATCACCAAAAACTCTTCGTCATCCGCCATCGTGACAATCCGTCGCGGGATGTCGCGTTCGTTGGCGGGATCGACCTCTCCCACAGCCGTCGGGACGATGCCGGCCACGCGGGAGACCCGCAAGCGGTGGACATGGATTCCCGGTACGGGAAACGCCCCCCGTGGCACGATGCGACCCTCGAACTGCGTGGCCCCGTGGTGGCAGATGTCCTGGCAGTGTTTGCTGAACGGTGGAACGACCCCCATCCCCTGGACCGGCGCACCCCCTACCGGATGCTGCTGCAACGTCTGGCCCGTATGCCCCGGCACCCCGAACCGCTCCCGGAGACTGCGCCGCCGCCCCCACCGGCGGGCCCTCACTCCGTGCAGCTGCTGCGCACCTACGGGGTGAAACGTCCTCCGTTCCCGTTCGCACCCGAGGGGGAACGCAGCATTGCCCGCGGCTATGCGAAGGCCTTCGCCCGCGCTCGCTCGCTGATCTACATCGAGGACCAGTACCTGTGGTCTACAGAGGTCGCAACCGGAATTGCGGAGGCCCTCGAACGGAACCCCGAATTGTACGTGATCGCCGTCGTGCCCCGCTACCCCGACTCCGACGGTGCTATAGCAGGACCGGCTATCCGGATCGGGCAACTGCGTGCCATCAGGATGCTGCGCCGGGTCGCGCCCGACAGGGTCGGCGTGTTCGATCTGGAGAACAGCGCCGGAACCCCGATCTACGTCCACGCCAAGATCTGCATCATCGATGACACCTGGATGACCTGCGGCTCAGACAACTTCAACCGCCGATCGTGGACCACCGACAGTGAGCTCACCTGCGCCGTACTCGATGCCACTGCTGACAACCGGGAAACTCCCGGCACAGACTCGGACCATGACGGTTCGCGGCCGTTGGCCCACGGGCTCCGGCTCCAACTCTGGGCGGAACACCTGGGCCTAAACCAGGACGATCCCCGGCTCCTCGACCCGGGGGCCGGGCTCAAGCTTTGGAACACCACCGCAGACGCTCTCGACCAATGGCACGAATCCGGGCAGCGCTCGCCCCGCCCCGCCGGACATGTGCGCCGCCACACCCCAGAGCCCGTGTCGCCCCTCCAACGTCTCTGGGCGGTTCCGATGAGCCGCCTCGTCGTGGACCCGGACGGCCGCCCCCGCCGGCTGCGTGGCACTACAGAGTTTTAGGCAAGCCGGTGTGGGCGCGGGCTCCAACTAGGGCGGAGGCAGAACAAAGGCCGCAGCCTGACTTCGTGCCGGACGGTGCGGCCTTCGTTCGTCTGCAAAGTCAGGACAGCCGGCTGGAGAATTCCTCGGCAGTCATCGGGGTGGAGAACATCGGGTAGTCGTACGCGATCGCGTTATCGTGTTCCTCAACCGAAGTTGCAGCGACACAGTCGCTCAGCGTCACCACCTGGTACCCGTTCTCGTAGCCACTGCGCATCGTTGATTCGACGCAACAGTTCGTCAGGAACCCTCCCAGGACGATGGTGGTGATGCCTTTGCTGCGCAGGATGAAATCCAGGTTTGTGCTGGCGAAGGTGTCGAGACCCCTTTTACCTTCAATGACGATGTCGCCCTCGGCCGGCGCCAGCTCGTCGATGATGGCCGCACCCCAGGTTCCCTTGACGAACACGCCACCGTCCACGACCCCCTTGAGGATCCCGTACGGATGCTTGCCGAGCTCGTTGTAGCCCTCGGCAAACGTGATGGGCGCGTGCATTACCGTGACACCGGCCGCGCGGGCCACCTCTACAACGCGAGCCGTATTGGCGAGCATGTCCGTTTTTTCCATGACCGGTCGGACAGCGTCATGCAGCCCGCCGCCCTCGGACGTGAAATCGTTCTGGTATTCGATGAGTACAACGGCGGTGGTGTTCGGATCAAACTTCAAGGCATCCTCCTGATCGGCGGTGACGCGCCCGCGGCAATGCCGACGGTCGAGGTCAGACTAGCCTCGGCCCACGCACAGGACAAGGGGCCGCGTTGACTCATGGAAAAGGTCCGTGGAGCCGGGTACGTTGCCTCATCTGAAAAGGTCCGGGAACGACGGGGCCGTGGACATCCTTGAGGGATGGGACTGACGATGAGCCAGCGGAAGGCTGTCACGGTGATCAAGGCCAGGGCGTATCCCCGGGCCGGCCGGCCGGAGAAGGTCCGGATCCTCGATGAGCTGGTGGAGCTCACGGGCTGGAACCGGGACTATGCGCGCCGGGCCCTGCGGCAGGCGCTTCAGCTGCGGCCGGTGCGGGCCCGGGAGCCGAGGCCGCCGGTGTATGGTCCGCGGGTCGTCGAGGCTCTGGTGGTGTGCTGGGCGGTGCTGCGCGCTCCGGCCGGCAAACGTCTGGCCCCGATGCTGCCGGTGCTGGTGCCGTTGCTGCGCCGGGACGGGGAACTGATGCTCTCGGATGAGGAGGCGGAGCTGCTGATGCGGATGAGCGCGGCAACGATTGACCGCCGGCTGGCCCCGGAACGGAAGAAGCTGGTGCTGCGGGGCCGTTCCCACACCAAGCCCGGATCGCTGCTGAAGTCCCAGATCCCGGTCCGGACCTGGGCGGACTGGGACGATGCGGTGCCCGGGTTCGTGGAGATCGACCTGGTGGGGCACGAGGGCGGGGTGGCCTCCGGGCAGTTCTGCTTCACGCTGACGGTCACGGATATCGCCACGGGATGGACCGTGAACCGGTCCGTGCCGAACAAGGCGCAGAAATGGGTGTTCGCGGCCCTGAAGTACGCGCTGGCACGGTTCCCGTTCCCGATCGTGGGGATCGACTCGGACAACGGCACCGAATTCATCAACGACTACCTCTTCGCCTACTGCCAGGAGCACCGGATCACCTTTACCCGGTCCCGTCCGGGGAACAAGAACGATGGCGCCCACGTGGAACAAAAGAACTGGGCCAGGGTCCGGGAGCTGGTCGGCTACTACCGCTATGACACCGCCGCGGAACTGGAGAAGCTCAACGAGATCTGGGAGCTTGACGGGCTGTTCACGAACTATCTGCTCCCGCAGCAGAAGCTGGTGTCCAAGGAACGCCACGGCGCGAAAGTCATCAAGAAACATGATGCCGCGCTCACCCCGCACCAGCGCGCCGCCCGCCACCCGGACACCCGCAAACGCCCCGTCATCACCATGAACGCCCAGTTCAAACGCCTAAAACCCGCGGTGTTGTCCCGGCAGATCCTGGGACTGACAGGTGAACTCGAAACCCTCGCCCAAGCCAAAGCCGCACCCCGCAACTACAAAGTCAACACCTCGTTCAACCCGCCCCTGAACCGGACCTTTTCACGTGAGGCAACGAATCAACCCTCCCGGACCTATTGACGTGAGGCAACAGGGGGGGCCGCGTTGACTCATGGAAAAGGTCCGTGGAGCCGGGTACGTTGCCTCATCTGAAAAGGTCCGGGAACGACGGCCGTGGACATCCTTGAGGGATGGGACTGACGATGAGCTTGCGGAAGGCTGTCACGGTGATCAAGGCCAGGGCGTATGCCCATGCCGGCCGGTGGGTGGTTCCGCAGGCCCACCCGTTCGTCCAACCCGACAACGTTCCCCCGGATCCGCGTTGTCGCGGTAAAACCGAACCAGAGCATTTCCGATCAGCTGTACTGGATCGCGCGCGCCGCGCGGAGGCTGCCTGGCCGTGCCGGCCGGGGGCACATCAGCCGGTGGCCTTGAGCCGTCTGCCCCGGACTGGACTCACAAAGCGGACCCTGCACGATTTAGTGGCAGCTACTTGGAAGACTTCCACCTAGACGATGCGCTTCTTCCAACTAGGGTGACATCTCTCAACAACATGACGAACGATGACGACTGTGAGATCGGAGGCTCGTTGGCGGAAATGCCAGAAACTAATCACCGTCATTCCGGGGTCTTCTTCCAGCCTCTAACGCTATCGGATCACTGAACTAGTTGGCGAAGACACTTGGAGACGGTGACTCCGGCCTCTACGTAGTCACCTAAGGTCCTGTTCGTCCGTGGTTCCGAGAGTGGTCACCATTCGTCATCGATAAAGGGTTCATAGACCGAGAACGCCACGCCGCGCGAACGTCGCGCGATCCCAAACGTTGCCACTACCGAGCAGTATGTGGGTGCAGATCTTCGTAACCACTGCAGCCGCGAAGGAGATGTGTTTGAGCCCAGGCCTAATCGGCAAGTTCACCTTGGCACTGCCCCCGCGCGCCGACTACGGCCGGTTCACTGCAATCAGCCCGTCTGAACCATTCCTGCAGCTGCCCGCCACGGCGGACTCGCACTTCGCCCAGCGTTCCGAGGCCGCGGCGTGGTTCCCGGAAGACATCGTCGACCTGATTGCTTTCGAGCTCCTCCTCGCGCCAGTTTTCCCGGTGGGCGATGAATTTGCTCTGCAGGTGCCACTTGCTGGGCCTTTCCCGGCCACGCAGGAAGTCCAGCCAGTCGGCGGGGGCAGCTTCCGGCATCCCGGCGACGTCTTCCGTGGCGGCGGCGATCAGGTTCACGTTGAGCCGGTAGCGGTTGTAGGCGGGCAGCCAGGGAAAGACGGGCCTGCAGCCGGGGTGTTCGTCGCGGTGGTCGCGTTGAGTAGTCATGGGCTCCATGTGTGCGGACTGGGCCCTGGCGCTCCCCCGGCACGAAATGGCCGCCCCGCCGTGGGGTGGGGCGACCTTCGCCGTCGCGGTGGTCTAGCCCTTCACGCAGAGCACGGTCCGCAGGTGCTGGACGATTTCCACGAGGTCCTTCTGCGCGTCGATGACGCTGTCGAGGTCTTTGTAGGCGCCAGGGATTTTGCCTCTAGCCCAAGTCTATTAGCTGCGTGACTAGAAGCATGGGTACACACTCCGCGACACGCATGTGACTAGCCCAGTCCCGAGGCTTAGGGCTGCGTTCCCCGGATTCCCGTAGAGCGGGGACGAACCTGACCAGACGGCGGCAACGCCACCGAGGCTCGTACGCACTTCTTGCCTCGCGACAGCGCGCACGTACCTGTAGATGTCATCGCCATACACATAGAACGCGCCGCAGCCACTGCTGTCCGTGTTCATTATCAGGGCCGTGTTCCAGTTCACCATGTCATCGCTGAACTGAATGTAGACGGGCTGAGTGTCGTACGGGTACCCGTTTGTCTCGTATTGAAAGCAGTAACTTCCCCCTGATGCTGCGTTAGCTGACGGCGCGATGGCAATCGAACCAAGTATGACCAAAGCCAAAGCAGAGAGTGCGGTGGTGATCTTTCGGAGCATGGTGATCTTCTCTCCTCATCGAAATCCCGGTTGGAAGATAGCGGTCAGTAGCATGGGGATGTTTCATCTACGCTTGCGCAGATGACAATGTTGCTCCCCAGCGAGTCATACTGAGTCCCCGGTGAACCGGCAATTGTGAACCCGGTCCAGTGTTGACGAAGTTCCCCATTGATGCCCGTCCACCACCAGTCTGCTGTGACGCGGACGTAGTACTGCGTGTAGTCGCCCGTCAGGGTGTACCAGCCGCATCCGCTCTCATCAGTCTGGAGAGTGAGCACGTTGTACCAGTTGTTCCCATCGGCACTCAGCTCAAGGGACACGGGTTTGTTCATGAAGGGGTCATCATTCTGCTGCCGGAAACAGAACGTGCCTCCCGAGGACGCCTGTGCGGGCGAAGCCAAAGCGACCGTTCCCAGAACGAGCATCACTATGGAGAACAGTGCTGTCATGATTTTGCGTCTCATCGTTGTCTTCTTTCATCATGACGACGCCCCATTCGTGAATCGTGAGCACGCTGGATCAGCGCAGCAAGAATGCTGAGATGCAAGCGGGTCATGAGAGGTAGCCCCAATATTCCGGATTTAGTCCGTGCATGAGCCTTTACGGCTGATGCCTGCCCCTCGCAGGTGTCATATTGCGCTCGGCGGAGAGAATTGAGCGCGTTTCGGCGGGAACGGTGCCCGCAAATCATCATCCCAATATGGATGGTGGATGAGGCGATAGTAGTCCTGATGGGACAAACATGACAAGGGACTGTCGTCCACAAGCTTTAATCGGCCCACGCCGGACCAACTCAACTGTGTGTGCGCGTGCAGACGCTCCGCGCCGGTGGCCGGCCCTCTCTCGGCCATTTCGTCCCGATTGCTCCTAGAGTGACGCCAATAGATACCATCAATCTTGAATACGCACGCCTCCGCGGGGGCATCACCGAACATGATGCAGGGCAGGCCGTACAACCAGTCCGTCCGGATCAAGGTCACACCGGCAGACGAACTCGCTGTCCGGGCCTGGCTCTCCGGCTGCGCAGAAACGATGCGCGCCATGTGGGAGCCGTTCCTCGATTAGCGGACCGCCTCGGTCGTGGCCACGAAGCTAGCATTTCCGGCGAAATTCTTCGACTTCGTCAGGTCGAACCAGTGCAATCCGGGACCCACCGGCGTATTGTCGGGAGCATCACTCCATAAATCCGACATATCACGTGTCGGTATCGACGACTTTGGGTGGGGTCGCCTCGTATCCAGCAGTTAATGCATGAGAAACGGGACACCATGAAAGCACCTAGAATCGCCCTCTCCGTGGTCGTTATATCCGTACTGGCCTGCACGTCGTGCTCGTCAGGGCTGACAGCTCAAGGACCAGCGTCCGCGCCGGCATCGGGTCCGACGCCCACTGCGAGTTCAGCTTCCGCTACCCCGTCTGTGTCGCCGGCGTCACCGGGGGCGTCATCGGCGAGTCCTTCATACGAGGCCATGGTGACGCCGCCGGGTACGCCGGACCCGGCCGCACCCGTCCCGGCCACGACGCAGCTTCCGCAACAGCCACGCGCTGGCCAGGGCGCACAACTCCGTTCCACAGGGGATTCGCGGGCAACCATGTCAGCGTTCATGACGATGGTTGCGACGGACGTCGACAAGTACTGGACGAAGGTCCTGCAAGCGGCTGGCCTCCCGGCGCCCTACGTGAACGTGGTGTTCCCGGGCCCTGGCGAGTCCGTGCAGAATGCCTGCGACAACAACGCGCCGACAACTGATGATGATGCGTACTATTGCCCGCTCGATGACAGCATTGTGTTCTCCCAGGCCATTGCGACCAAGATCTGGAATGGGGAGCTGAGGGCGCCAGGGAACACTGAAGCTGCTACGAATTTGTCCGGGGACTTCTCGGTGGCCATGGCCGTGGCCCATGAATATGCCCACAACGTGCAAACCGAGCTGGGCATCGTTCCCCTTCCGCCGGCGGATCTGAACTACCCCGTCTACAAAACGGAGCTCCACGCGGATTGTTGGGCCGGTGTGTGGGCTAACTCGGCGTACTACGAGGGAATCCTTGAGGCCGGTGACATCGAGGAGGCCATCCAGGCAACGATGCTGGTGGGCGACTACAACACCAGCTCACGCGGCCACCACGGCACTCCTATGCAACGGCACGCTGCCTTCATGACCGGGTACAACTCCGGTGCGCCCGCCAGCTGTGACCCCTGGCTGCTGGACTCATACTGACCAGCGCCTATCAGGCACAGGAAGGCCGCCGGCGCATCGCCCCGGCGGCCTTCTGGTCCAGCCCCTTGTCAGGAAGGGACGTCGAAGCGCGCGGCCGTACCCTTCACCTCTGAAATAAGAAGATGAACCGCGCCACTTCGAATCCGTGCCGTCTAGTAGCAGGCTTTGCACCTAGCCCGGCGCCTCCCTGCAACTAGGTGCCGGAACTTTCAACTATCCCGAAATCTCACACTGGGTCGTTGGCGCCAACAAGGCCAGATTTCGCAAGTCTTCTTGTCCCGTTTCGCCAACTAAAGTTCGAACCTCGAACTAGCCTCCGACCTCACAAAAGCGAGGACGACCAAGGTACAAGAACACACTCAGGAAGTCATGTTGAAGGCCGTCCTCCCCGTCGCGCAAGCGGTCCGATAGACACGCTCGTTGTTCAGGGCTGAGAAGAACGATTCGGCCATGCTGTTGTCCCGGCACACCCCGGCGTGTCCGATCGAGGAGCGCATTCCCAGACCTGTCACGAGGGCCCTGAATTCGGTCGAAGTGTAGAGGCTGCCTCGGCCGGATCGCGGATGGCTCGATCCGGGTTGTCGGGGCGGCGTTCTTGAGTGCGTCGGCGACAAGCTCGGTGCGCATGTGATCCGTGATGGACCAGCCGACGATTTTCTTGGAGTAGCAGTCGATGACGGTGGCGAGGTAGACGAACCGTTGCCAGGGTGTGGATGTAGCTGATGTAGTGATCCAACCGTCAGCTAGCTTCCGATCTCACACCAGCATCAGGATAAGTCCCGAGGAAACCCGGGCTTAGTTGCGGATCTTGCAGCTAAGCCCGGGCGTCCGTATCGCCAATTGGATCGGTCTTCGCCAAACAACGTCTGGTCCCATTTCGCCAACTAGTATTCAAATCGCCAACTAGCCTCCGACCTCACAGCGACGCGACCTAGAAGTCCCAGTCGTCATCCTCAGTATTAACAGCCTTGCCAATCACGTAAGACGAACCCGAACCCGAGAAGAAGTCGTGGTTCTCGTCAGCGTTCGGCGACAGGGCCGACAGGATGGCCGGGTTCACGTCGGTGACCGAAGCCGGGAACATGGCCTCGTAGCCCAGGTTCATGAGCGCCTTGTTGGCGTTGTAGTGCAGGAACTTCTTGACGTCCTCGGCCAGGCCGACGGAATCGTAGAGGTCGTGGGTGTACTGAACTTCGTTTTCGTAGAGCTCGAAGAGCAGTTCGAAGGTGTAGTCCTTGATCTCCTGCCGGCGCTCCTCGGAGACCTTCTCCAGGCCCTTCTGGAACTTGTAGCCGATGTAGTAGCCGTGCACGGCCTCGTCGCGGATGATGAGGCGGATGAGGTCGGCCGTGTTCGTCAGCTTGGCCCGCGAGGACCAGTACATCGGCAGGTAGAAGCCCGAGTAGAACAGGAAGCTCTCCAGC
Organism: Arthrobacter humicola; assembly: GCF_039531445.1. Taxonomy (NCBI): domain Bacteria; kingdom Bacillati; phylum Actinomycetota; class Actinomycetes; order Micrococcales; family Micrococcaceae; genus Arthrobacter; species Arthrobacter humicola. The sequence continues at coordinate 14,305 of NZ_BAAAQB010000035.1, forward strand.
AGCGTCGAGGCCACCTTGCGCTTCAGGGGGTCGTCGCCCTGGTAGTAGTCCATGACGATCTGGGCCTTCTTCTGAAGGTTCTCGTTCTCGGTGGACCAGCGGAATGCCTCGTCGATCTCCTTGGTGGAGGCCAGCGTGGAGAAGATGGAGGAGTAGCTCTTGGCGTGCACGGACTCCATGAACGCGATGTTCGTGTAGACAGCCTCTTCGTGCGGGGTGAGGGCGTCCGGAATCAGGGAGACGGCGCCGACGGTGCCCTGGATGGTGTCCAGCAGGGTCAGGCCCGTGAACACGCGCATGGTGAGCTGCTGCTCGTCCGGGGTGAGCGTCGCCCACGACTGGATGTCGTTGGACAGCGGCACCTTTTCCGGCAGCCAGAAGTTGTTGACCAGGCGGTTCCAGACATCCACGTCCTTGTCGTCCTGGATGCGGTTCCAGTTAATCGCCTCGACGTGGCTAAGCAGCTTGACCTTTTCGGTCATGTCATCCCCTAAAGGTTGGGTTCTTCGTTAAGTTAAGCGTACGACGGCGGGCGGGCGCCCGCCGTCGTACAGTCACGATTGAGTTGAAGCTACAGCATGCAGCTGACGCAGCCCTCTACCTCGGTCCCTTCCAGCGCGAGCTGGCGGAGACGGATGTAGTAGATGGTCTTGATGCCCTTCTTCCAGGCGTAGATCTGGGCCTTGTTGATGTCGCGCGTGGTGGCCGTGTCCTTGAAGAACAGCGTCAGGGACAAGCCCTGGTCCACGTGCTGCGTGGCGGCGGCGTAGGTGTCGATGACCTTCTCGTAGCCGATCTCGTACGCGTCCTGGTAGTACTCCAAGTTGTCGTTCGTCAGGTACGGCGCCGGGTAGTACACGCGGCCCAGCTTGCCTTCCTTGCGGATCTCGATCTTGGACGCCACCGGGTGGATCGAGGAGGTGGAGTTGTTGATGTAGGAGATCGAGCCCGTGGGCGGAACAGCCTGCAGGTTCTGGTTGTAGATGCCGTGCTCCATGACGGAGGCCTTCAGCTCGCGCCAGTCATCCTGGGTGGGGATGTGGATGTTCTTGAACAGCTCGGCGACCTTGGCGGTCTGCGGGACCCATTCCTGCTCAGTGTACTTGTCGAAGAACTCGCCGGTGGCGTACTTGGACTTCTCGAAGCCGCCGAAGGTCTGGCCGGTCTGGATGGCCAGCAGGTTGGAGGCGCGGACCGCGTGGTACACCACCGAGTAGAAGTAGATGTTGGTGAAGTCCAGGCCCTCTTCGGAGCCGTAGTGGACCCGTTCGCGGGCCAGGTAGCCGTGCAGGTTCATCTGGCCGAGGCCGATCGCGTGGCTCTGGTCGTTGCCCCGGGCAATCGAGGGCACCGAGGTGATGTTGGACATGTCCGAGACGGCCGAGAGCGAGCGGATGGCCGTCTCGATGGTCAGGCCGAAGTCCGGCGAGTCCATGGTCTTGGCGATGTTCAGCGAGCCCAGGTTGCAGGAGATGTCCTTGCCCGTGTGGTCGTAGGACAGGTCATCGTTGTACGTGGTGGGCTGGGAGACCTGGAGGATCTCGGAGCACAGGTTGGACATGATGATCTTGCCGTCGATGGGGTTTTCCCGGTTCACGGTGTCCTCGAACATGATGTACGGGTAACCGGATTCGAACTGGATCTCGGCGAGGGTCTGGAAGAACTCGCGCGCCTTGATCTTGGTCTTCTTGATCCGGGAATCGTCCACCATCTCGTAGTACTTCTCGGTGACCGAGACGTCGGAGAACGGCATGCCGTAGACCTTTTCGACGTCGTACGGGGAGAACAGGTACATGTCCTCGTCCCGCTTGGCGAGCTCGAAGGTGATGTCCGGGATCACGACGCCGAGCGAGAGGGTCTTGATGCGGATCTTCTCGTCCGCGTTCTCGCGCTTGGTGTCCAGGAAGCGGTAGATGTCGGGGTGGTGCGCGTGCAGGTACACCGCGCCGGCGCCCTGGCGGGCACCGAGCTGGTTGGCGTAGGAGAAGCTGTCCTCGAGGAGCTTCATCACGGGGATGACGCCGGAGGACTGGTTCTCGATCTGCTTGATCGGCGCGCCGACCTCGCGGATGTTGGTCAGGGCGAAGGCCACGCCGCCGCCGCGCTTAGACAGCTGCAGGGCGGAGTTGATGGACCTGCCGATCGACTCCATGTTGTCTTCGATGCGGAGCAGGAAGCAGGAGACCAGCTCGCCGCGCTGCTTCTTGCCGGCGTTCAGGAACGTCGGAGTGGCCGGCTGGAAGCGGCCTTCGATGATCTCGTCGACCATCTGGGTGGCGAGCTTCTCGTCGCCGCGGGCCAGGTGCAGGGCCACCATGCAGACGCGGTCCTCGTAGCGCTCCAGGAAGCGCTTTCCGTCGAACGTCTTCAGCGTGTAGGAGGTGTAGAACTTGAACGCGCCCAGGAAGGTCTCGAAGCGGAACTTCTTCTTGTACGCGCGGTTGAAGAGCTCGCGGATGAAGTTCATCGTGTACTGGTCGAGGGTTTCGCGCTCGTAGTACTCGTTCTTGACGAGGTAGTCGAGCTTTTCCTCGAGGTCGTGGAAGAACACGGTGTTGTTGTTCACGTGCTGCAGGAAGTACTGGTGCGCGGCCTCGCGGTCGGCCTCAAACTGGATCTCGCCGTTGGGGCCGTAGAGGTTCAGCATGGCGTTGAGCTCGTGGTAGCCCAGGCCCTTGTACGCGGCCGGCATCTCGTGCTTTTCCTGCTTCTCAACAGCCGTGGCCGTGCCCCCGCGGGAGCCTGTGCCCCCGGTTACTGTTTTGTCTGCGACAGTCGTGTCCAAAACTCTTCCAATCCTTGTTGTACACGGGAGACGTCTTCCGGCGTGCCCATGAGTTCGAACCTGTATAGGTGGGGGACGTTGCATTTTGCGGCGATGATGTCCCCCGCCATGCAGTAGTTATCCCCGAAATTCGTGTTGCCGGCCCCGATCACTCCGCGGATCAGCGTCCGGTTGCCCGGGTCGTTCAAAAACCTGATGACCTGCTTTGGAACAGATCCCTCTCCCCCGGTGCCGCCGTAGGTCGGCACCACCAGAACGTACGGTTCCCGGGCCGCCAGCGGGGCGTCCTTCGAATAGAGGGGGATCCTGGCGGCTTCGACGCCCAGTTTCGCAACGAAACGTGCGGTGTTTTCCGAGGTGGAGGAAAAGTAGATGAGGCGGCTGTGGGTGATCTCGGGAGCCGCTGTGCTGACCGCTTCCCCGCTGTCAGCCGTGGCGGCCGCCCGATCTTCAGTAGTTGCCCGATCTTCAGTTGTCACAACCATTGGACTCACCTCATCTACCGTCAAATCCTGCCTGGTAGCGGCGTCCGGAGCGCTTCAGGCTACAGCGACGGCGGCGGCCTGCGCCAGTTCTTCGATCTTGTCCGGGCGGAAACCGGACCAGTGGTCCTGGTCGGTGACGACGACCGGGGCCTGCATGTAGCCCAGGGACTTCAGGCGCTCGAGGGCCTCCGCGTCCTGGGAGATGTCGACGCTCTGGTAAGCGATGCCCTTCTTGTCCAGCGCGCGGTAGGTCGCGTTGCACTGAACGCAGGCCGGCTTCGTGTAAACCGTAACGGTCATGGTCCTTGTCCCCTTTGTTGAAAGTCTTGTTCGGAGCGCTTCCCCGGCTCCGACTGCCCCGCGCTGATGCTCTGCTGGAACTGTATGTCGATACTACATGTAGTGCAAGAGCCTCACGTGGACCCCAAGATGATGTATTACAAGTATGTCATTTAACCCACCGATAATCCACAGGAGGGGGCCCGCCAAATGTCCGGAATTCAGCTGTTTTGGCGGACGAAATCCACACCCTGTGGAGTAGTTAGCCACATTAATCACCCCCGCGTGTCGCACCGCAGACGGCGTGTCGCGCACGTTTTTCGGGGGTGTCCGGTGGTGTCCGGTGGTGGTGGCGGCCACTACATCTGGTGTCCGGGAACACGAATGAGGCGGACACCGTGGTGTCCGCCTCATCGGATCGTGATTGTTCTAACACCCCGCGTTCCAACACTCCGCAGTGACCGGCGCCACGGGTACCTACCCAAGCGACTCCGGCCGGCTGAGGAGAATCTGGTCGACGCCCATCCGGGCCTCGGCGAAGCTGCGCAGCGCGCCCACGAGGTACAGCCGCCAGACCCGGGCGATTTCCTCGCCCATCATGGCGACGGCGGCGTCATGGTTCTCCTCGAACCGGGCGTACCAGGCCTCCAGCGTCCGGACGTAGTCCCGGCGCATGCCCTGCACCCCCTCGATCTCGAACCCTGCATCCTCCAAAAAGCCGAGGGTCTCCCCCACCGGGCGCATGTGCATGTCCGGGGCGATGAAGGACTCGATAAACGGGCCGCCGCCGGGGTGCTTGCCGTTCCGGGACATCTGCTGCACCAAGACCCGGCCGCCGGGCCTGACGTTGCCGAACAGGGCGGCGGCGTAGACGGGGTAGTTGCGCTGGCCGACGTGCTCGCCCATCTCGAGAGAGGCGACGGCGTCGAACGGCCCGTCCGGGATCTCGCGGTAGTCCTGGACCCGGATCTCGACGCGTCCTTCCAGCCCGCGCTCCCTGATGCGGGCGTCAATGAACGCCTTCTGCTCCACCGAGAGGGTGACCCCGACGACGTCGACGCCGTAGTGCTGCGCGGCGTGCAGGCTCAGCGAGCCCCAGCCGCAGCCGACGTCGAGCATCCGCATCCCCGGGGCCAGGCCGAGCTTTTGGCAGACGAGGCCCAGCTTGTCCCGCTGGGCGTCCTCGAGTCCGTACCCGGGTGAGCTGTCCGTCCAGTAACCGCTGGAGTAGGCCATCTGCGGGTCCAGGATCAGGGCGTAGAAGTCGTTGCTGAGGTCGTAGTGGTGGCTGATGGCCGCCCGGTCCCGCATCAGGCTGTGCAGCCGGCCCCTGACCCGTGCCTGACTGGCCGGGGGCTGGGGCGGGGCGCCCAGGGCGCCGGCGGTTTTGGCGATCCGTCCGACGCCGGCCAGCAGGGCCGGCGTCGTAC
>NZ_BAAAQB010000035.1:19363-63726 GCF_039531445.1 Arthrobacter humicola
GGACCACCTTCCACAGGTGCTCGAGCGTGGCATTAAGGTCGCCGTCGACGTCGAGTTCACCGGTGACGTACGCCTGGGCGGCCCCCAACTCCCCCGGCGCCCACAGCAGGCGGCGTATGGCGTCGGGCGAGTTCAGCCGGACCACCGGCGCGCCGGACGGGCCGGTCTCGCTGCCGTCCCAAACGACGAGCCGGACGGGCAGTTCCCCGCCGACGACGGGCCGCAGGACCTCGGCGATGGTGTCAGCGAGCGCCGCCGTCATGCGGCCGCGCCCTTGGAGGAGGCATGATCCAGCACGATCTGCTGCACGTCGAGGTAGCCCGTCTCGAAGCCGGCCCGGGAGTAGCACAGGTAGAACAGCCACATCCGCTGGAAGATGGCGTCGAAGCCCATGGCCCCGACCTCCTCGGCCCGGCCCATGAACCGCTCCTCCCAGAGCCGCAGGGTCTGGGCATAGTGCTCGCCCATGGCGAGGCGTTCGCGGACGCGCAGTCCGGTCTGCTTCTCGGTGATGTCCTCGATGGCCCGGACGGAGGGAATGACGCCGCCGGGGAAGATGTACTTGTGCACCCAGGTGTAGCTGGTGCGGGTGGCCATGAGGCGGTCGTGGGCGATCGTGATGGCCTGGATGGCCACCTTGCCGCCGGGGGCCAGGACGCGCTCGATCGTCTGGAAGTACGTGGCCCAGTATTCGAAGCCGACGGCCTCAATCATTTCGACCGAGACGACGGCGTCGTACTCGCCCTCCACGGCACGGTAGTCCTTAAGCTCGATCGTGACGGCATCAGCGTAGCCGGCGTCGGCGACGCGCTGGCGGGCCAGTTCCTGCTGCTCGCTGGAGAGCGTGACCGAGTAGACGGTGGCGCCGCGGGCGGCGGCCCGCAGGGCGAGTTCGCCCCAGCCGGTGCCGATTTCCAGGACTCGGGTGCCTTCCTTCACGCCCGCCTTGTCCAGCAGCCGGTCGATCTTGGCCTGCTGGGCGGCGGCGAGGCCGTCCCAGGCCACGGTCCGCAGGGCGTCGCCGCTTTCCGGGAACAGCGCGCTGGAGTACGTCATGGTGCGGTCCAGGAAGGAGGCGAAGAGCTCGTTGGAGAGATCGTAATGCCGCGAGATGTTGGAGCGGGTGTTCTTTTCGGTGTTGCGTTCCTTGCGCGGCTGCCGCGGCAGGTAGAGGCCGCGGAGCTTCTGCAGCGGTTCGGGAACCAGTGTGCCGACGCGGGCGGCGAAGACCTCCATGACGGCGGTGAGGTCGTCGGCGTCCCAGTCACCGGCCATGTAGGACTCGCCCAGGCCGATCAGGCCGCCGTCGCCCAGCCGGGCGGCGAACGCCTCGGGCCGGTTGATGGTCATCACGGGGTAAGCGGTGCCGCCGGGCGCCTGGCCGAGGGAGGCTTTGCCCAGCACGGTGCCGTCCGGGTAGCGGACGGCCAGCGGCAGCGAGCGCACGGCGGCCTTGAAGATGGCGTCCGCGGCGCGTCCGGCCACGCGGGCCTTGAGGCTTGTGGGCACGGTGGCGATGCTGGGCCAGATTGCCGCGTCGATGGTGACGGGCGCCTGGGGAACCGTGTACGGCACGGTGCCCGTCACCGCACTGGTCACCGCTCCCGCGGTGTTGGCGCTGGTGCGCGTGGTGCCCTCTGTCCGTCCCGTACCGGATCCGGTCGCTTCGGTCATTGTCACTGAACTGCCTCCTGTGAAGGGTGGTGTGGTCTTTTGATGATGGGCAGGCGGCGCGCCCACAGTTTGATGCCCTGCCAGCGGATCTGAGCGGTGACGCGCAGCGGGGCCACGGGTACAGCGAGCGCCGCGGACAGGATGTTCCGCAGGGTCGCTTCGTGGCGGACGCCGTCCATGGTGGCGATGAAGGGCTGGTGGCCTTCCCGCTCCAGGACGATCGAGACGGCGAGGCGGTCGCCGGGTTCGGGGAGCTTCATGCGGTACTGGCCGTCGACGTCGTTGAACGGCGAGACGTAAAAGGCTTTCGGCACGCTCGCCCGGCCGGTGCCGTCCGTTTCGAGGAGGTAGCAGTGCCGTTCGCCGTAGGTGTTGTGGACCTCGACGACGACGCAGCGCAGCGCCCCGGCCGCGTCATGGCACCAGAACACGCTCAGCGGGTTGAACACGTGCCCGAAGACCCGGGCGCTGGCGAGCATCGTGATGCGTCCGCCGTCGAGCCCGATACCCTGGGTGGCAAGGTAGCGTTCCACGTTGCCGCGCAGGGTGCCGTCCGGGTCGCCCAGGTGGTCCTCCACCCGGAAGCCGGCCAGCGGCCGGAGCGGCCGGGGCAGCTGCGGGAGGTGGTCGACGTCCACGTACCAGCTGTAGCTGCGGTAGGTGAAGGCGTTCTTTAGCGGCGAGCGCCGCACGTGTGAGATGGAGGTGCGGTAGATCGCTGCCCGTTCGCTCATGGCGCCTCCACTGTGGCCGGCTGAACAGCGGCGGGCCGGAGGTCCGGGTCCACGGCCGCCGTACCGGTATTGACAGCGCCGATGTTGACCGGGAGCTCGTCCCAGTCGCGGCCCAGCCGGGCGGCGGCCTTGAGGCCGGACAGGGCGCCGTCCTCGTGGAATCCCCACCCGTGGTAGGCGCCGGCGAAGGCCAGGCGTTCGTCGCCGAGCCCGAGGATCCGTTCCTGGGCCCTCAGCGAGTCCGGCGTGTACTGCGGGTGCTCGTAGACCATGCGGTCCAGGACCGTGGTGTGGTCGATCAGCTCCGATTCGCCGAGGCTGACGATGTACCGGCCGCCGTCCACGGGCTCCAGCCGCTGCAGCCGGGTCATGTCGTAACTGACCAGGACCTTGTCCGGGCGGGCGTCGCAGGACGGCAGGCGGTAGTTCCAGGAGGCCTGGGCGTTGGGGCTGGCCGGCAGCACGGCGGCGTCGCGGTGGAAGATTGTCTGGTTCACCGAGTACGGCATGCCGCCCAGGGCGTCCTTCTCGGCGGCCGAGGCATCGGACAGCATGCGCAGGGCCTGCGCCGGGTGGGTGGCGATCACGACGGCGTCAAAGGTTTCGGTGATGGTGTCGCCGCCGGTGCTGTCCGCGCTCTGTGCGTATGTGACGCCGACGCCGCCGGCGTGCCGCTGCACGGATGTGACGGGGCTGGAGAGCCGGATGTCCGGCAGGGTGCCGGCGACCTTGTCGACGTAGCTGCGCGAGCCGCCGGTGACGGTCCGCCACTGCGGCGAGCCTTTGACGCCGAGCAGGCCGTGGTGGCCGAGGAAGGTGAACAGGTAGCGGGCCGGGTAGGCCAGGGCGGTGGTGGGGTCGCAGGACCAGACGGCGCTGACCACGGGGGTCATGAAGTGCGAGATGAAGTAGCTGCTGAACTTCTCCCGGGCCAGGAACTCCCCCAGGGTCAGCTCGTGCCCCGTCCCGGCCGCACCCGGGCCGGCGGGGGTTGCCGGTTCCGCCAGCAGGGCGCGGGCCCGGCGGTGGCACCGGGTGACTTCCAGCAGCATGCGCAGGTAGCGGCCGCGCAGCAGCGTGGACGGCCGGGGAATGATGCCGCTCGCGTTGGGACGGGCGCCGGCGTATTCCAGGCCGCAGCCGTCGCAGCGGACGGACATGCTCATTTCCGAATCCTGGGTTTCGACGCCGAGCTCGGCGAACAGGCGCAGGAGAGTGGGATAGGTCCGCTCGTTGTGGACAATGAAGCCGGTGTCCACGCCCAGGGTGGGCCCGCCCTGCTGCGGAACATCATGGGTATGGGCGTGCCCGCCAAGCCGGGAGTCCGCCTCGAAGAGAGTCACCCGGTCCTGCCCGTTCAGCACATACGCGGCGGTCAGCCCCGCCACGCCGCTGCCGATGACGGCAACCCGCCGGCCTGCCGGAATCCCTGCTGCTTGTGCCACTGGTCTGCTCCTGTTGTCTCGCCAAAAAGGTCTTACGGGCAATTCGTCGCCGCCGGGGCGCCGGATGAGTATGAGTTCGGCATTTTTTTCGGCTCCTGTGACGGCGTCCTCCCGGGGCCCGCTAGCTGTGCCGTTGGTATCTGAAAACTTGGCCTGACCCCACGGATTCTCCTGCATCGGCACCCCCGGGCCGCGCAGACATTCCGGACGGGCCCCGCCGGGAAGCCGCGGACCGTGCGGGAGGGAACCGGCGCCCCCGGCAGGGCCCGGTGTGCCACAATGAAGCGGGATTTCCGGTCCCGCCATTCCGTTCCCGTTGCAGTGGACCCGCTACCAGGCGAAGGGCAGCCCTTGATCAACCCCGTTCATCTGCGGACCCTTGTGGAAGTGATCCGGTTGGGATCGTTTGCCGCCGCCGCGGCGCGTCTCGGCTACACCGCCTCGGCCGTCTCGCAGCAAATGTCGGCGCTGGAACGTGACACCGGCGTCACGCTCTTCCATCGCTCGGCCCGCAGCATCCAGCCGACGGAAGCCGCCGTCGTCATGACGCGGCACGCGGCCAAAGTGCTGACGGACATCGAGACGCTCATGGCCGCCGCGTCACGGGCACAGGACAGCACCAGCCAGGAGCTGCGGCTGGGCATCTTCCCCAGCCTGGCCACCTATGTGCTGCCGCCGATCCTGCGGAACCCGGCCTGGAAGAAGCTCGGCATCGACCTCCGGGTCTCGGTCGCGGAACCGGCCCAGACCATCCAAGGCCTGCGGACCGGGGGTGAACTCGACGTCGCCCTGGTGTACCAGGTGGGGCAGTCGGGCCTCGCCTGGCCGCACACGGTGGACCGGCAGTGGATCGGCGACGACGACTTCCGGGTGGTGCTGCCTGCGGCCTGGGGCATCGGCACGGATTCCAAGGTGGCCGCCCCGCACCTCTCGGACATGCCGTGGATCATGCACCACCCGGGCACCTCCGACGCCACGGTGATCGAACGCCTCTTCGCCAGCTGCAATCTGCACCCCCGGGTGGTGGCGTACAGCGATGACTTCCACGCGAGCCTGGAGATGGCGGCCGCGGGCCTCGGCGCCGCACTGGTCCCCGAGCTCGCCCTGCTGCACCGGCCGGCCGGCGTCGTGGTCCTCGACGTTCCGGAGATCCGGCTCGCCCGGAATGTCTTCGCACTGCTGCTCAACGAGAAGCGGACCGCCCAGGTCCAGCTGTTCGTGGAACTGCTGGGCGAGACGATGCACAAGCTGGAGACCGCGCGCAAGGACTGAGCGCGCCGCGGGGGTTCCCCTGCGGCCCCCGATCGATGAGGATGGGGTCCATGAGCCAAACCTATTCAGCCTCCCGTCCCGTTGCCTCCGACAACCCCGAGGAAGTCGCCGCGGCTGTCCGCGCGGCCACCGAGGAGCTCCGCGAAACCCTCCGCGGGCACGGGATCGAGGCCAGCTTTGACGACATTGCCCTGCTGGGGCACACCGAGTCCTGGGACGATGAAGGCCAGCGCTGGGTCAACGTCGACTGGGAGGGCGAGCCGGCCGGATAGCCCGGCGCCGCGACTCAGCGCTTAGGGGCCGGCTTTCGGACTTTCTTTCGGACCGGCGCCACCAGCGCGTTGATGATCCCCTGCTTGGCCCGGGTGTACGGCGGGTAGATAAGTTCCAGGGTGTCGGGCCTCAACGGCTTGTCCAGCGTGGGACGCTCATGCGAGAACGTCCGGACCGAATGTTCCCCGTGGTAGGCGCCCATGCCGCTGCCGCCGACGCCGCCGAACGGCAGCCCGGGGACGGACAGGTGGGCCGCCGGGACGTCGAAGCACAGAGCCCCGGACGAGGTCCGCTCGGCGAAGGCGCGGCGCGTCAGCGGGTCCTTGCTGAACACATAGAGCGCCAGCGGCTTGGCGCGTCCGTTGACCAGCCCGATGGCCTCGTCCACCCCGTGCACGCGAATCAGCGGCAGGAGCGGACCGAAGATTTCCTCCGCCATGACGGCGTCCCCCGGCGCCGGCCGGAGCAGGGTGGGCGCAAAGTAGCGGCTGGCGGCGTCGCGTTCTCCGCCGTGCACGACGGTGCTGCCGTCGGCCAGGGCAGCGAGGCGGGCGAAGTGACGGTCATCGACAATCCGGCCGTAGGACGGGCTCGCTGCCGGGTCAGTGCCGAAGAGCGCTGTGACGGCCTTGATCAGCTCGGCCTGCAGCGGCTCCAGGACCTCCTCCGCGGCCAGGACATAGTCCGGGGCCACACACGTCTGGCCGGCGTTCATGAACCGGCCCCAGGCGATCCGCTTCGCCGCCGTCGCCAGGTCCGTGGACGCATCCACGTAGGCCGGGGACTTGCCGCCGAGCTCCAGCGTCACTGGAGTCAGGTGTTCGGCCGCCGCGCGCATCACGACCTTGGCCGCGGTCTCTCCGCCGGTGAAGAAGATGTGGTCGAAGCGTTCGGCCAGCAGTGCCGTGGTTTCCGGGATACCGCCCTCGACCACCTCGGCGGCGCCGGCCAGGTACTCCGGAATCCACTGGGCGAGCACGGCCGAGGTGGCCGGGGCGTGTTCGCTCGGCTTGAGCACCGCGGTGTTGCCGGCGGCCAGGGCCCCGGCCAGCGGGGCGAGCAGCAACTGCAGGGGGTAGTTCCACGGCCCGATCACCAGCACCACGCCCAGCGGGGTGAGTTCGGTCCAGGCCCGGGCCGGCTGCACGGTGAGCGGCACCGGCACGGGGCGGGGCCGGAGCCAGTCTTCCAGGTGCCTCGCCAGGTGGGCGGCCTCTGCGGCAACGAAGCCGATCTCCGTCAGTTGCGCCTCGGTGTTGTGCTTGCCCAAATCCTTGGCGAGGGCAGCGGCGATGTCCGCGTGGCGGTCCGCGAGCATGCGCCGCAGGCTGCTTAGCTGCTCCAGCCGCCAGGCCAGCGGACGGGTGGTGCCGGCGTCGAACTGGGCCCGGGCGCGGGCAACGGAAGTGGCTACGGTCTGCATCCGATCAATGTACAGTCCCCAGGCCGCTCCACCGGTCCGGTAGCGGATAAAAGCCTGCCAATGCTGGAATGGTCCGGTTTTCAGGACTATGTTGAAGATATGAACAAGGTAGCGAGCAAGCACTTCGGCGAGGTCGAGCTCAACCACGGAAGGGACCATAATCTCACCGCCACGCATGAGCTGGCGGGCCAGACCGTGGAGCTTGACCTGAATGTCAACGCGCATGACCACTTCGATGAAGCCGCCATGCACAAAGTTGACTACCGCTTGCGCTTCCTGCCCGAACTCGTGGACCAGGTCCGCGAAATGATCGCCGAGGAACTATCGCAGGAGGGCACCAGCCCGCAGGAATACCGCCACTTCCACTGCAACGCGATCAAGGACGAGCACCTTAAGAAAGTCTTCGGCGTCGAGGACAAGAGCCAGCTCACCGACGAGGTCTTCCTCAAGGCACTCAAACTCGGCCACGTGGGCATCTACCCCGGCCAGCCGGAACGCTACTTCGTCCTTGACTTCACCCTGGGACAGCACTTCACCGACGAGGTCCTGGTGGCCTCCGCGGATGAGGACGGCGTAGTCGACGACGAAATCCTCTGGGAATCCTGAATCGTTCGGGAAATTCCGAATCGACTGCTCCGTAACGACCCTTTTGGGGGCTCAAAGCGGCGGTTGCTCAGCAGTCGATGAGCTGAAACGTACGACGCCGGCCGGTCACTTGCGAGGTGACCGGCCGGCGTCGTTAATTCAGCTGGTGTTCAGTTCAGCCGGCTGCTACTTGGCTGGTTCCAGCAGTTCGGCGCGGACCGTCTTGGTGGCCGTGACCAGGTTGCGCAGGGACTCTTCGGTCTCCGCGTAGCCGCGGGTCTTCAGGCCGCAGTCCGGGTTGACCCAGAGCTGGCGGGACGGGACGTGCTTGACGGCGGTGCTGAGCAGCTCGGTGACTTCCTGCTCGCCCGGGACGCGGGGCGAGTGGATGTCATAGACGCCCGGGCCCACGCCGCGGCCGAAGCCGTGGGATTCGAGGTCGTGCACAACCTCCATGCGGGAGCGGGCGGCCTCGATCGAGGTGACGTCGGCGTCGAGGCCATCGATCGCGTCGATGATGGCACCGAATTCGGAGTAGCACAGGTGCGTGTGGACCTGGGTGGCGTCCGCGGCACCGGCGGTGGAGAGGCGGAAGGACTTCACGGACCAGTCCAGGTACGAGGCCTGGTCTGCCTTGCGCAGCGGCAGGAGTTCGCGCAGGGCGGGCTCGTCCACCTGGATGACCTTGATGCCGGCGGCTTCGAGGTCGGCGATCTCGTCGCGGAGGGCCAGGGCCACCTGGTTGGCGGTCTCGCCGAGCGGCTGGTCGTCGCGGATGAAGGACCAGGCCAGGATGGTGACAGGACCGGTGAGCATGCCCTTCATCGGCTTGTTGGTCAGGGACTGCGCGTATTCGGCCCACTTCACCGTGATGGGGGCGCTGCGGGTGACGTCGCCCCACAGGATCGAGGGACGGGTGCAGCGCGAGCCGTAGGACTGGACCCAGCCGTGCACGGTGACGTCGAAGCCTTCAAGGTTCTCGGCGAAGTACTGGACCATGTCGTTGCGCTCGGGCTCGCCGTGGACCAGGACGTCAAAGCCGAGCTCCTCCTGCAGCTCCACGACGCGCTTGATCTCATCCTTCATGAGCTGCTCATACTGCTCCGTGGTGAGGTCACCGCGGTTGGCGCGGGCCCGGGCGGTGCGGATCTCGGCGGTCTGCGGGAAGGAGCCGATGGTGGTGGTGGGCAGCGGCGGCAGGTGTAGAGCCTTCTCCTGGGCGGCTTCGCGGACCGCGTAAGCGGAACGGTTGAAGTCTGCGTCGGTCAGGGCGGCGGTGCGGGCCCGGACGTCGGTGCGGCGGACGCCCTCTGCCTCGGCGCGGGAGGCGATGACGCGGGTGGCCTCTTCGATGGCCGGCTGGACGGCCGCGGGGTCGGTCAGCAGTCCGGCGAGGGTGACCACCTCGGCCGTCTTCTGGTCGGCGAAGGCGAGCCAGCTGCGCAGCTGCGCGGAGAGCTGGACCTCCTCTTCGACGTCGTGCGGGACGTGCTGGGTGGAGGTGGAGGTGCTGACGGCCAGCTTGGCGACGGACTGCTTCAGCTCGGCGATCTTCTTCGCGGAGGCCGCGAGGTCGTTGCGCCAGATGTTGTGGCCGTCCACGACGCCGGCGACGAGAGTCTTGGTGCCCAGCGCGGCGAGGGCCGCGGCGGAGGGAACCTCGCCCTTGAAGACGTCCAGGTGCAGGGCGTCGATGCCGGTGGCGGCGAGGGTGCCGAGCTGGCCGTTGAGCGCGCCGTACGGGGTGGAGACGAACAGCTGCGGGCGCTTGGCGGCGGAGGAGAGGACCTCGTAGGAGCGGGCGACGGCGGCGTGGATTGCCTCGGCCGGGGTGTCCTGGTCCACCACGAGGGCGGGCTCGTCGAGCTGGACCCAGCTGGCGCCGGCGGCGGCAAGCTTCTCCAGCAGCGCGGTGTAGACGGGGAGGACGTCCTCGAGGCGGGACAGCGGGCTGAAGCCGGCGGGGGCGTCGTCGGATGCCTTGCTCAGCAGCAGGAACGTGACCGGGCCGACGATGTACGGGCGGGTTTCCACACCGTTGGCGAGGGCGTACTCGAATTCTTCGACGATCCGGCTGGAGGTCAGCGCGAAGCTGGTCTCCGGGCCGATTTCCGGCACGAGGTAGTGGTAGTTGGTGTCGAACCACTTGGTCATTTCCAGCGGCTGCTGGTCCTTGTTGCCGCGGGCCAGGGTGAAGTAGCCGTCGATGTCCAGCTGGCCCTCGGCGTTGAGGAGGTTGCCGAAGCGGGCCGGCACGGCGCCGAGGTGGGCGGCGGCGTCGAGCACCTGGTCGTAGTAGGAGAAGGTGCCGGGGACGGCGGCGGCTTCGGTCAGGCCGAGGCCCTGGAGACGCTTGGCAGTGCCGAGCTGGATCTCCTTGGCGGCAGCGTCCAGGGCGGCGGCGTCGATCTTGCCGGCCCAGTAGGCCTCGATGGCCTTCTTGAGTTCGCGGCGGCGGCCGATGCGGGGGTAGCCGAGGATCGAGGCGGACGGGAAGGGGGTGGCGAGCTGTTCAGTCATGGAAAGTCCTTGAAGTGGTCGTTGAGATGACGAAGTAGGGGTGGTCAGCTGGCGAGCTGGCGGGCGGCGGCACGCCGGGACGCGTTGATGCGTCCGCCGCTGTGCCGGTTTCCCCCCTGGCGGTTGCCGCTTCGCGGCCGGGGCAATGCGAGTTTGTCCAGCACGTCCAGGGCGGCGGCGTGCTCGTTGAACGTGTAGAGGTGGATGCCGGGTGCTCCGGCGTCCAGGGCGGCATTGGCGAGGTCCACCGTGGCGCTGACGCCGATCCGGGTGCGTTCGGCGTCGGTATCGGCAGCGGCGAGGCGTTCGATGAGTTCCGGCGCCGGTTCCACTCCGGTCAGTTCGCCGAGGCGGGCGAGCCGGCGAAGGCTGATCAGCGGCATGACACCGGGAATGATCGGGATCGTCACCCCGGCCCGGCGTGCCCGGGTCAGGAGGTCCGCGTACTGCTCGGCGTGGAAGAAGACCTGGGTGATGGCGAAGTCGGCGCCGGAGCGCTGCTTGGCCAGTAGGACCTCGACGTCGTGCGCCTCACTCGGGGATTCCGGGTGCCGGGTCGGGTAGGCGGCGACGCCGACCGCGACTTTTCCGGCGCACAGCAGCGCCGACCGGCGCTGCTCCACGCGGCGGATGAGTTCGATCAGGTCCTGGGCGTACCGGAGCGATCCCGGCGGCGGGGTTGCCCCGTCCTTCGGCTGGTCGCCGCGCAGGGCAAGAATGCCGCGGACCCCGACGTCGAGCAGTTCGCCGATAATCTCCGCCAGTTCCTCCGGGGAGTTCCCCACGCAGGTCAGGTGGGCCAGGGGCCGCAGCGTGGTTTCCTGCACGAGCCGGTTGATGAGCTCGACGGCGGTGCTGCGGTTGGAGCCGCTGGCGCCGTACGTTACCGACACGTAGTCCGGGTCCGTGGCTTCGAGTTCCCCGATGGTGGTCCAGAGCGATTCGGCGGCCGCGGCCGACCGCGGCGGGAAGAGCTCATAGGACAGCGCGACGGGAGCCGGGCCGGCCAGATTCGGATGGGGGTCAATAAGGCTAGGTGGTGACATTTGCGTCCTTGGCTGTGAACACTGCCGGAAGTGCCCGGAAAAGGGTCCTGCCGCCAATGAATGAGTTTGGGGAACACGGAGGAAACTTCTGCAGGGCGCAGTCGCGACTGGTACGCCTGATACGAAGCTGTCCGTGAGCAAATGTCAGGCCCACATGGGGGCACCCACACCCTCCTGGGCTGCCCGTGAAATTTTTCCAAGGGCCGGCCTTCAGCGGAGGATCGCTGACACGTTACTGAGGTAACTTGTATAGAACTCTAAGGGCCCGGCACGGCCCGCTTCAAGTCGGCGTCCGAATTAAGACGCACCTTTACGGCTAATTTCCGGGCTGGGCAGAATAAAGTTCGCCGGAGAGGCTGATTCCGTTGCTGCGCGGCCCTGTCATGCGGCCCTCCCCATCGACCCTGCTCAGGACTATCCTTTTGCCATGATTCAGCTACCAGCCAGCTACCAGGAGTATCTCGCCGGCAAGAGCGAGAGCTTCATCAACACCGTCCGCCCCGTCCTCATGCAGTCGGCCGCGGAAAAGACGCACGGGGTGCGGGTGTCCTACAACCGCGGCCCGACCGGCCACCAGGCGCATCTGGACGAGACCATCCCGTTCGGGACAGTTATCGAGGATATCGACTGAATCCTGGCCGGCACGCCGGCGGTCAGCCCCCGAGGGCGTCAGCCCTCCAGGAGGAGCCGTTGCGAGCGGGGTGCCAGGGTGTGCTCCAGCACAAGGCAGGCTGCCCCGACGGCGCCGACGTCGTCCCCGACGCCCGTGCCCACGACCTCAATGCCGTGGATCTTCCGGGTGGCGCTGTTAGCCTCGACGAGTCCGGGAATCTGTTCCAGATAGGCCGCCGACAGGCACGCCCAGAACGGACCGCCGAACACCACGCGGTCCACGTCCAGGGCATTGGTGACGACCGAGACTGCCCGGGCCACGAGCACAGCGGAGCCGGCGATGATGTCCATGGCTTGTAGGTTTCCGCCGTAGGCGAGTTCGCACAACTGGGCGAACTGCTCCTGGACCGCCGGCGCACTCCGGTCCTCGCGCGAACCGTCCAGCACTCCGGCCGCCTCGGCCTGCGCCACGAGGACCTGCGGAATGGCGGAGACCTTCACGCAGCCACGCTGCCCGCAATCGCAGAGGGCGCCGTCCGAGTCCACGACGATGTGCCCGATTTCCCCGGCGTTGCCCGAGGTTCCGCGGACGACTTCGTCATTGAGGACGATCCCGCAGCCGATCCCGGTCCCCATGTACATGAAGATGAAGCTGCCCTCGCCGCTCGGGCCGCCGGCCCAGGTTTCTGCCACGGCTGCGCTGGTGACGTCCTTGTCCATCAGGGTGGACAGGCCGGTGGCTTCGGCGAGGGCGTCCCGGAGCCGGACGTTGTCCCAGCCGGGCAGCAGGGGCGGGTCCACCACCGCGCCGTCGTTGAGGTCGATGGGGCCCGGGGAGGCAATCCCCAGTCCGGCGATCCGGGCCGGGTCCACGCCGGATTCGGTGATGAGGCCGTTGATTTCGGCGGCGATGGTGTCAATGACCGCCCGGGGATCGCTGCCGGGCGGGGTGGCGATCCGGGAATGCCTGACGACGGCGCCGAGCAGGTCCAGCAGGACGAAGGTGACCACGGCCGGGTCCAGGTGGACGCCCACGGCGTACATCCCGGCGGGATTCAACCGGAGCATGGTCCGCGGCTTGCCCGGGCCGGTGCCTTCTTTGCCGGCCTCGACGATCAGGTGCTGGTCCAGCAGCCGCCGGGAAATATTGGAGATGGTCTGCGGCGACAGTCCGACGATCTGGGCCAGCTCCACACGGCTCATGCCGCCCGGCGCGCGCCGGATGGCGTCCAGGATAACCGTGAGGTTGAAATCACCCATCTTGGGGAGGTTGGTCCCTCGCCTCGACGAAGGTTGCCGGATCTCGGTCACTGATACCTCAAAACGTCATTGGCCCAATACAACAGTTATCTACAGCAGTTGTCAGAATCGTACGTTAAGTGCAGGCGTGCGCCCACACATCCGCCTTTCGGACACAATGTTTCACCTTCACGGCCGGCGGGTGCTGGCCGTCACGGTGAACTTTGGATTCCTGCCGACCTCGCGTGTCGGACCGATCAGCCGTTCGAGTGCCGGCCGGTAGTGCAGGTGGCTGTTGAACACGGTCCAGAGCTCCCCGCCGGGGGCGAGCACCGTGCCGGCCGCTTCGATCAGCTTGATCCCGGCGCCGGAGTGGACGGCCGCCTCCAGATGGAAGGGCGGGTTGAGCAGGATCATGTCCGCGCTGCCCGCCGGCAGGGAGCTCATCGCGTCGTCCTGGAGCACATCGATCCGGTCCTCCAGGCCGTTGGCGCGGGCCGTGGCGAGGGCGGAGTCGACGGCGGCCGCGGACCGGTCCGTGGCGGTGACGCGGGCGCCGGGGTTGGCGCGGGCGTACATCGCGGCGAGGATTCCGGTGCCGCAGCCCAGGTCCACCGCATGAGCGGCGTGCGGCATCCGGGGCAGGAAGTCCAGCAGGAACCGGGTTCCGATATCCAGCCCCGTGCCGGCGAAGACGGCGCCCCGGGCACAGACCGTCAGCCCGAGTTCCTCGTTCACCTCGGTGACCGGGAACGGCGGGGCGTCCGCGACCGGCTTGGGGCGCCGGGCCAGCAGGAGCCGTGACTTCTGCCGGGCCAGCTGGGGCTGGACGTCCTCGAAGTAGCGCGCCAGCACCGCGTTCATGCCCAGGCTCATGTGCTTGACGCGCCCGCCGGCCAGCAGCACGACGTCGGGCGCCGCGTAGCGGGCGACGGCGTCGGCGATTTCCTCCAGTTCCGCGAGGGACCGGGGCAACTGCAGCACGACGAGAGAGGCGCCCTCCAGGAGCCGTTCGCCCAGCGGGAGCTGTTCAAAACCGGTATCGAGGTCCAGCGCCCCGGCGTTGGCCCGCAGCGCCCGCTCACCGGTGATGAGGTCCTGATGGACGCGGACGGCTGGCGCCACCGTCCCCACGGAGTCCAGCGTCAGGGCACCCAGGGTCAGGGCACCGTACCGGTCCCCCACAACCGCAAGCCGTCCCCCGGGCTGCAGCAAACCGGCCGCCTGCATCTCACGGACAGTGTCCAGCAGGAGCCTGTCCGTGGCGTCCCAGGCCTGCAGGTTGGCGGCCTCGACATCCGGGAATCGTCTCAGCCGGGCAAAGAGGGAGTCGAAGTTGGTGTCCGCCACGCGCGTTGTGCCGCCGTTTCTTCTCGGTCTTGGGTCATGAGCTTCCACGTTATCCCGAACCGGCCAGCAGGGTGACGATCCCGGCGACGGCGGCCCGGCCGGCACGGTTGGCGCCGATGGTGGATGAGGACGGACCGTAGCCGACGAGATGGACCCGGGGCTCGGCCGCGACCCGGGTGCCGTCCATCGCGATGCCGCCGCCTGGTCCGCGCAGGTGCAGCGGGGCGAGGTGTTCAAGTTCGGCCCGGAATCCGGTGGCCCACAGGATGACGTCGGCGGCCAGGAAGCTGCCGTCGGCCATCCGGACGCCGTCGGGCTCGATTGCGGTGAACATGGGGTGCCGGTCTAGGACGCCGCGCGCCGCGGCCGCGCGCAGGGCCGGCGTCCAGATCAGGCCCGTCACGGAGACCACGCTCTGCGGCGGCAGGCCTTGGCGCACCCGCTCGTCCACGAGGGCGACGGCGTCGTGCCCGGCCTGCCGGTCGAACGCCGCCTCGCGCCACACCGGTTTCCGGCGGGTGAACCAGGTGGTGCCGGTGACCCGGGAGATTTCGTCGAGGAGACCGACGGCCGAAATCCCGCCGCCGACCACAATGACATGCCGGCCACGGAATTCGTCGGCGGAGACGTAGTCCGCGACGTGCAGTTGGCGGCCGCGGAAGCTGGCCTGGCCCGGGTAGATGGGCCAGAACGGCCGGGTCCAGGTGCCGGTGGCGTTGATGACGGCGCGGGCGGACCACGTGCCCCGGGAGGTGGTGATGGTCAGCCGCCCGGCGGGATCCGTGTCCTCCCGGCTCACCGACTGCACTTTCACGGGCCGCTCGATCGCGAGGCCGAGGTCGTGTTCGTACCCGCCGAAATAGCGGGTGAGGAAACTGGAACTGGCCTCGGCAGGATCGACGTCGGGCTGCGGGAGGCCTGGAAGGTCGCTGATGCCGTTGACCGTGGCCATGAGAAGGCTCTTCCAGCGGTGGCGCCAGGCCCCTCCCGGGCCGTCCTCGGCGTCGAGCACGATGTACGTCCCGGCGGGCCGGGCATCCGCCGCAGGCACGCCGGCTCCGCCGCGGGCAGAGCCCGGGCTGGAGGCAGCCGCGACAAAGCCGCGACGCTGCAGGTGGTACGCCGCCGACAGCCCGGCCTGGCCGGCGCCGATCACGACGACGTCGGCCGGGCGCACCGTCCCAGGGGTAATGGTCCCGCCCCCGGTCAGATCTTTTTGACGACGCTGGACTTGAGTTGCATGGGGCCCACACCGTCCACCTTGCAGTCGATGTCGTGGTCGCCGACGCCGTTCACGAGGCGGATGCCGCGGACCTTGGTGCCGACCTTGATGACCGTGGAGCTGCCCTTGATCTTGAGGTCCTTTACCACCGTGACGGTGTCGCCGTCGGCGAGGACGTTGCCGACGGCGTCCTTGATGACGGCCTCGGCCGGGGTTTCGGCGTCCGAGTCAGTCTCCGCGGACGCGGACCATTCGTGCGCGCACTCCGGGCAAACCAGGAGCGCCCCCATCTCGTAGGTGTATTCGCTGGAGCATTCGGGGCACGGGGGCAAGGAGTCGTTCACGTCCCTAAGTTTAGTCGGCTCTTTCGGTCCGCTCTTTCAGCCGGCTCTTCTTGTCCGCTCTTTGGTCTCCCCCGGGAGCGCTGCCTTAGAACGGGTTCAGCAGCCGGTCCACGAACTGCCGCGTGCGTTCCTCCCGCGGGTTGCGCAGCACGGTGTCCGGGTGGCCGCGTTCAACCACGACCCCGCCGTCCATGAAGATGACCTCGTCGGCCACCTGACGGGCGAACGCGAGCTCGTGGGTGACCACCACCATGGTCCAGCCTTCTTCCGCCAGTTCTTTGATGACGGCCAGGACTTCGCCGACCAGCTCCGGGTCCAGGGCCGACGTCGGCTCGTCGAAGAGCAACAGCTGCGGGCGCAGGGCGAGCGCACGCACAATGCCCACGCGCTGCTGCTGGCCGCCGGAGAGCTCAAACGGATAGCTGTTCTCCTTGCCGGCCAGTCCGACGCGGGCCAGGAGGTCGCGGGCTTCCTGAACCGCCTCGGCCTTGGGCCGCTTCTGCACCTGGACCGGGCCTTCGATCACGTTCTCGAGAACGGTCTTGTGCGGGAAGAGGTTGTAGTGCTGGAAGACCATGGCGCTGCGGTCCCTGAGCCCGTAGACCTGCTTTTTCGCCATCGGCGTGGAGAAGTCGACGGTCAGTTGTCCGGCGAACTCCGCGACACCGGCGTCGGGCACTTCAAGGCCGTTGAGGCAGCGCAGGACAGTCGTCTTGCCCGACCCGGACGGTCCGATCAACGTGACCACTTCGCCGCGGCGGACGTCCAGATCGATGGACTTCAGCACTTCGTGGTCGCCAAACGACTTCCGTAAACCTCTGACGGTCAGCAGGGCGGCGTCGGGGACGGCCTCGACCGGGAGCGGGGATTCAGTGGGCGACATAGCGGTCCAATCTCTTCTCCAGTGCGGATTGTCCGCTGGCGAGGACGAGGCAGATGATCCAGTAGATCACGGCCGCCTCCAGATAAAGCAGCATGAACTCCTGGCTGAAGGCCGCCACCTGCTGTGCGACGCGGAACAGTTCGGTGACGAGGATCAGCGACGCCAGCGAGGTGTCTTTGACCAGGCTGATGAAGGTGTTGGACAGCGGCGGGACCGAGACCCGCGCGGCCTGCGGCAGGATAATCCGCACG
The DNA here is from genome assembly GCF_039531445.1 of Arthrobacter humicola. Lineage (NCBI taxonomy): Bacteria > Bacillati > Actinomycetota > Actinomycetes > Micrococcales > Micrococcaceae > Arthrobacter > Arthrobacter humicola. Next base: position 36,237 of record NZ_BAAAQB010000035.1, read on the forward strand.
AGGGTCTGGCGGCGCGACATTCCGATGGTGTGGCCGGCCTCCCACTGTCCCTTGGGAACGGACAGGATGGCCGCCCGGATGACTTCCGCGGCATACCCGCCCACGTTCAGGGAGAACGCGATGATCGCACTCGGCCAGGGACTGATGGTAATTCCGACGGACGGGAGCCCGTAGAAAATGACAAACAGCTGGACCAGGAGCGGGGTTCCGCGGATGACGGAGATGTAGATCCTGGCGACCGCGGAGACTACGCGATTGCGGCTCAGCCGCATGAGGGCTACCAGCAGGGCCAACAGGAGGCCCAGGCTGAACGACGCCAGCGCCAGCGGAATGGTGCCGGCGATCGCACCCGTCAGGAGGGGGCCCAGCGATGACCACACGAGGTCCCAATTGATATTCATGCCGGGACGCGGCCTTCCTCAACGGCTGCCATTGCGTTACTTCGAGACGTCGGCGTCGAAGTACTTCTGGGAAATCTTCGCCAGCGTGCCATCGGCCGCGAGCTCGCCGAGGGCCTTGTTGATGGCGTCGGTCAGGCTGGTTGATCCCTTGCGCAGGGCGAAGGCGCTCAGCGACTTGTCCGTGGTTTCAGCGGCAATCTTGATGGTGTCGTCGTGGGACGTCTTCTGGGAGTCGAGGTACGTCAGTTTGTCATTGATGGTGGCATCGACACGGCCCTGCTTGAGCAGCGTGATCGCCTGCGCCCACCCCTCCACGGCCTCGACGTTCGCGCCGCTCTGCTGCGCCAGCTTGTACCAGTTGCTCGTCAGGGACTGCGCCGTCGTCTTGCCCTGCAGGCTGTCGAAGGACGTAATGCTGTTGTTGTCGGCCTTGGTGACAATGACGCCCGTGCTCACCGTGTAGGGAGTGGAGAAGTCGTACTTCGCCTTGCGTTCGTCCGTGATGGAAATCTGGTTCGCGACGACGTCGAACCGTTTGGCGTCGAGGCCGGCGAAGATGGCGTCGAACTGCGTTTCCTGGAAGGCCGGCTTGACGCCCAGCTTGTCGGCGACGGCGTTGATGATCTCCACGTCATAGCCGGTCAGTTCGCCGCTGCCGTTGGCGTGGAACGTGAACGGCTTGTAAGTGCCTTCCGTGCCGACCTTGAGCACGCCGGCGCTCTTGACGTCACTCAAGGAGGTGTCTGCGCCGGCCGCCGGCGCCGAGCTGGACGGGGCTGTGGACGCCGACCCGCACCCCGCCAGGGCGAGTCCTGCTGCGGCAATGAGGCCAATTACGGAAAGTCGTGTGCGCTTCATGATGGTCCTTCGTCGTGGAGCCGGAAAAGGCCTTCCAGCTAAGCTGCGGGGCGGCCGTCTCCTAGCGACGATAGCAAGGACCGGCCCGGGGTGGAGACCCTAAATGACGGTATGTGACGAGCGTTCATGAGACGGTCTTGACGGATACGGCCGCTACGGGCTTTGAAGCTATCGGGGGTAAAACGGGTACAAGAAAGGGAACCACCGTTTCCGGTGATTCCCTTAGTTGGTGGAGCTGAGGGGACTCGAACCCCTGACCCCCTGCATGCCATGCAGGTGCGCTACCAGCTGCGCCACAGCCCCTCATTTGCTTCGCAAGTTCCGTCCTCGCTGAAGCAACCTGAATAGACTAAACCACAATCGCCGTCCGCGCCAATTGGCGCGCTGAACCGTCATATTTCTGCCCGGAGGCATAAAAAAATCCGCCGGAATCTTTCGATTCCGGCGGATTCTCCGGTGGAGCTGAGGGGACTCGAACCCCTGACCCCCTGCATGCCATGCAGGTGCGCTACCAGCTGCGCCACAGCCCCGAATTTTCGCTGCTCCGACCACCTCTACCGAGGTGTAAAGTTCCGGTTTCTTTGTCCGGATCTCTCCGAAGCAACTCAAATATCTTAGAACAGCCCTTCCGAAAATTCCAAATCGGGCATATTCGGCTCTGTTGAGCTTCCGGCGGCCTGGCCGGTGCGCGGGGTTGCTACTCGGCGTCGGTGGCTGCGGTGGCCTTGGCGGACGCGTCGTCGCCGAGCTGGAGGTCGACGACGGGGCAGTCCTTCCAGAGGCGTTCGAGGGCGTAGAAGACGCGGTCTTCCTCGTGCTGGACGTGGATGACGACGTTCGAGTAGTCCAGCAGCACCCAGCGCCCGCCGGAGCGGCCTTCGCGGCGGACGGGCTTCTGGTCAAACTTGGCGAGCTCGTCCTCAATGCCGTCCACGATCGCGTTGACCTGGCGTTCGCTGGGTGCCGAGGCGATGAGGAAAACGTCGGCCAGGGCGAGCCGTTCGCTGACGTCCAGGGCCACGATGTCCTCGGCAAGCTTCTCCGAGGCAGCGCGGGCTGCGTGGCGGGCGGTGGTGATGGATGAATCGGTTGCAGTCACGGGACTCCTTGTAGTGATGAAAATTCTTGTGATGAAACTTTGTAGTCAAAAGCTGAACTGAAAAATCCGGGCCGAGGAAGCGCCGGTGGTGGAGGCTGCATTCGAACGCTGCCGCGGACAACGGGCCTCGTGGCTGGAACGCTCCCCTGCGCTGACGGCCTCGCGCGAACGGCACCGGCTCCTAGTGGGCCAGCCCGGTGACAATCAGCGTGATGCCGGCGATGAGCGCGACGATCCCCAGGGCCAGGACGCCAAGCTGGATCATGCGGAGGCGCCGGGCCCGGCCCAGTCCCGCGGTCGCCGCATCCAGGGGATCCAGGCCATAGGCGGCGTTCGCGGCCACGGGCTCCCCGCCCACCAGGCTCTCGTCGGTCTCCCCCGCAGCATTCGCAGCCGCGGCTGATGGCTTGACGGTTCCTGCCTTGGCGGCTGCTTCCGCCCGGGCCAGCACGCCTGCCCGGCCGGCGGCAGGACTGGCGGCCCGCTGGCGGGACAGTCCGGGGCGCCGGAGGCCGGGTTTCCGTGGTGCGTCCACCCGGGGACCCGGGTTGGTGACCACCGGAACATACGACGTGGCAGGGCGCTTCATGACGGGCCGCTCCACGCCGGGAACCTTCTCGAATTCCAAAGGTGTGACCATGGCCAGATTGTTGGCCGTGGTGGGATCGTTGCGAGGCGCCGCGGGCTGGCTGTTTTGTTCTGCGAGCTTCTGCTTGGCGGCGGCACGGCGGTTAAGGATCGCGACGCGTTCGGCCAAGGCGATCTGCTCGGCCAGAACGGCCGGATCGACGGCGTCGGGATCCGTGGCCGTGATGTGCTCCATCTTCGCCATCTGGTTCAGGGCCTGCGCCGCGAGGAGCTCGCGCGCGGCCAGCGCCTGCTCCACAGTCATGCCGTCGGGCGTCTTGCCGCCGGCGCCCTTAGGGGCGGCGTCTTTAGGGGCAGCGTCCTTCTGCTGGGCGGCGTCCTTCTGAGCAGCATCCTTGCCGGACGGGGAAACCACCGGGGTGGCCCGGGTCCGCGGTGAGGCCGGGACAATGGTGTTGGCCTGGGTGGCCGGGGCGGTTTCGGCGGCCAGCTGCAGGAGCCGCAGCTGGCGTCGCGTGGGCGGTCCGCCCCCGGCGAGGTGGCCTTCCTTTTCAGCGAGTTCCTTGATGGTGCGCAGCGCGGCACGGTCCCGGGCGCGGACCTGGGAGGACCGCTCCTCGCCGGCGCCCACAGAGTCCACGGGAGCGTCGGCTACCCGGCGGATGCGGCCGGTGGTTTCGGCCTCTGTCGGCTCGTCCGGTGCCGCGGTGTCCAGGCGTTCATCTCTGGCCTGCCGAAGTTCGCGGCGGCTGCGGATGGGAGGCTGTTCCTGACTCATGGCAAACTCATTCAGTGCTGGCTGGTTGGGTTATCTCGAGGGCTGAATCATGCTGTGCCGGGTCAAGCCCTGCCGCGTCGTTTCCGGCATTGTTAGTCCCGATGTTGTTGGTTCCGGCGTTGCTGGTCCCGGCGTGTCGGCTGTCGAGGCGGACCGCCTCGCGGGGAGCGTCATACAGGCCATACTTTGCGATGTATTGGACCACCCCGTCCGGCACGAGATACCAGACGGGATTTCCTTCGGCCACCCGGGTGCGGCAATCCGTGGAGGAAATGGCCATGGCCGGAACCTCGAGGAGGCTGACGTCCTTGCGGCCCATGCCGTCCAGGACGTGCCCGGGACGGGTTACGCCCACGAAATGCGCGAGGGACCAGAGTTCATCGATGTCTTTCCACGACAAAATCTGGGCCAGCGCGTCCGCACCGGTGATGAAGAAGAGATCGGCATCGGGGCGCAGCGTGCGGAGGTCGCGCAGGGTGTCGATCGTGTAGGTCGGGCCCGGCCGGTCCACGTCCACGCGGCTCACGGTGAAACGGGGGTTCGAGGCCGTGGCGATGACAGTCATGAGGTACCGGTGCTCGGCTTCGCTGACTTTCTTGGCCATCTTCTGCCAGGGCTGGCCGGTGGGAACAAACACGACTTCGTCGAGCTCGAACTTCGCCGCGACCTCGCTGGCCGCGACAAGGTGTCCGTGATGGATGGGATCGAACGTGCCGCCCATCACACCCAGACGCAGGCGGCGCTGGGCGCCGCGCTGCCTCATGGTGGCGGAAATATTAGTGACCCTGGCCGTGGTCGTGCTTGTTCGGGTGCTGGCGGTGCGGATCCGAGTGCTCTTCGACGGCCTCGTGGCGACGGCCCAGGTTGGAGTAGGACAGCGTGATCAGCAGCAGGACCACCAGGACGGCGAACATGGAGCCGCCAATGACGAACGGCGGTGCGATGAGCGGCGCGAGCTCCTCGTTGGCTGATGCGCCGGCTGCGGCGACGAAAGTGGCGATCTGCTGCGACAGCATGTTCTCCCCTAGTGAGTTCAAAATGTGACGACGGCGGAGGTGTCCGCCGTCCCGGTCTTCCGTTCCATGTTACAGCGTCGCTAGCCCCGGATCTGGCCCTCGCCCTGCACGATCCACTTCGTGGTGGTCAGCTCGGTCAGTCCCATGGGGCCGCGGGCATGCAGTTTCTGGGTGGAAATCCCCACCTCGGCGCCGAGGCCGAGCTCTCCGCCGTCAGTGAAGCGGGTGGAGGCGTTCACGATCACGGCCGCCGAGTCGACGTCGGCGATGAAGCGTTCGGCGTTGGCGAGGTCGTTGGTCAGGATCGCTTCCGTGTGGCCCGTGGACCATGTGCGGATGTGCCGGACGGCTTCGTCCAGGCTGTCCACCATGGCCACGGCCAGGTCCAGGTCCATGTACTCGGTGGCCCAGTCTTCGTCCGTGGCCGGGACGGTTTCGATCGACGCCGGCAACGCGGCGCGGACGCGCTGGTCCACGTGGAGGGTGACCCCGGCGGCCCGCAGGGCGGCGGCGACGGCGGGCAGGACGGTGGACTTGGAGTGCACCAGAAGCGTTTCCACGGTGTTGCAGACGCTGGGCCGCTGGGTCTTGGCGTTGAGGAGGATGTCCACGGACATTTCCTCGCCGGCGGACGCATCCAGGAAAATGTGGACGTTGCCCTCACCGGTTTCGATGACCGGCACGGAGGAGTTCGTCACCACGGCTTGGATGAGCTCGCGCCCGCCGCGGGGAATGAGGACGTCCACCCGGCCGCGCGCCCGCATGAGCGCGTTGGCGCCGTCGCGGCCGTATTGGTCCACGGTCTGGACGGCGTCGGCGGGCAGGCCCACCGATTCCAGGGCATCGCGGAGGATCGTGACGAGAGCCGCGTTGGTCGCAGCCGCAGCGGAACCGCCGCGCAGGATCACAGCGTTGCCGCTCTTGAGGGCGAGACCGGCGATATCGACCGTGACGTTGGGGCGGGCCTCGTAGATCGCGGCCACCACACCCATGGGCACGTTGATCTGGCGGAGGCGGAGCCCGTTGGGCAGCGTCTGGCCGCGCACCACGTTCCCTACGGGGTCCGGCAGGGTGGCGAGGTTCTCCAGTGCCGCGGCCAGGGCCGTGATGCGTGCATCGCTCAGGGTCAGGCGGTCCAGGAGGGCGGCTCCGGTGCCGTTGGCCCGGCCGGCCGCGACATCCTTGGCGTTGGCGGCCAGGATCTGGTTCTTGTGCTCCAGCAGCGCCTTGCCGATGGCGCGCAGGCCGCGGTCCTTCCAGGCCCGGTTCGCGTGCGCCATCTTGCGGGCAGCTTTACGTGAACGGTCGGCGATCGCATGGACGGCAGCTTCGACGTCCGCTGCCGTGGCCGGGGCTCCTGCGGGTGCCGGATCCGGCACCGCGGCGGGGACGTTGCCTGCGGGCAGGTCGTCAGAAGGCAGGGCGGCGGAAGTCAGGGCCTCAGTCATACGTCCAGTTTAGGCGAGCGGTGAACCTAGACCAGCACCAGATCGTCAACATGAACAACTTCGCGGTCATATCCGCGGCCCAGCGCCTTACCCAGCTCGCGCGTGGAGCGGCCCAGCATTTGGGGCAGTTCGGCGGCGGAATAGTTCACGAGCCCGCGCGCAATCACGGTGTTGTCGGTCGAGACCATCTCCACGGCATCGCCGGCCTCGAAATGGCCCCGCACGGCGGCGATCCCGGCCGGCAACAGTGAGGTGTGGCGGTCGCGGACGGCCTTGACCGCGCCGTCGTCGAGCACCAGCGTGCCCTGCACGGACGCCAGGTGGGCCAGCCACAGGAGCCGGATGGGTTTGCGGGAGCCGTTGACGGAGAACCATGTTCCCACGTCCTCCCCTGCCAGCGCGGCGGCCGCATTCCGTGTGGAGGTGACGAGGGCGTGGATGCCCGAACCTGCGGCGATGCTGGCGGCCTCGACCTTGGTGACCATGCCCCCCGTGCCCACGCCGGCTTTGCCGGTGCTGCCGATCGAGATGCCGTCGAGGTCGTGCGGGCCGGAAACGTGCGGAATCCGCTTGGCGCCGTGCGACGGCGGGCCGTCGTAGAGGGAGTCGACGTCGGAGAGCAGCACCAGCGCGTCGGCGCGGACCAGGTGCGCCACCAGGGCGGCGAGGCGGTCGTTGTCGCCGAAGCGGATCTCATGGGTGGCCACGGTGTCGTTTTCGTTGACCACCGGGACGACGCCAAGGTTCAGCAGCCGGTCCAGCGCGCGGAACGCGTTGGTGTGCTGGCTGCGCCGCATGAAGTCATCAGCGGTCAGAAGCACCTGGCTGACGGTGACCCCGTGCGCCCCGAACGCGTGCGTGTAGCGGGCCATCAGCAGGCCCTGGCCCACGCTGGCGGCGGCCTGCTGGGTGGCGAGGTCGCGCGGGCGCTTCTCAAGTCCCAGCGGCGCGAGCCCGGCCGCGATCGCACCGGAGGAGACCAGGATGATCTCCGCGCCCGCGTTGCGCTTGTGCGCCAGGGCGTCGGCGAGGCCGGTAAGGGCCTCCTCCGAGATCCCGCCCTTGATGGACGTCAGCGAGGACGAGCCCACTTTGACGACGATCCGGCGGGCCCCGGACAGCGCGGTACGGTCGGGGGCCTTGAGGGTCTGCGCTTTGAGGTTGTGAGGCGTGAGGTGCCCGACGACGGTCTTACTCGTCATCGGCTTCGCCCAGCCCACTCTCCTTGAGCGGCCGCGCCCGGCGGCCGCTGACGGATTCGGTCCAGATACCGGCCTTACGCTCGGCTTCGAGCTCGGCGCGGGCGGCAGCCTTGGCGTCGCGGCGCTCCTGCTGCTCGTCGCGCTTCTGGCCGCGCGTCGGGCGGTCGCCGATGTCTGCGAAGCGCACGTCGGTGCCGCGCGGCGAGGCGAGCAGTTCGGCGCCGGCCATCATGGTCGGCTCCCAGTCGAAGACGACGCCGTCGTCCTCGCCGATCACCACGGTGTCGCCCGGCGTGGCGCCCTGCTTGAAGAGTTCGTTTTCGACGCCGAGCTTGGCGAGGCGGTCGGCGAGGTAGCCGATCGCTTCCTCGTTCGTGAAGTCGGTCTGCTTGACCCAGCGCACGGGCTTGTCGCCGAGGACGCGGAAGAGCGGCTCGAGGTTCTTTTCTTCGCGGCGGATCGTGAACCCGGATTCGTTGACGGCGCGGGGGCGCAGCACGGGGGCCTGCACCTTCGGCGGGGTCGCGGCGACGGCGTCGCGGGCGGCCTTGACGATTTCGGCCATGGCGAAGCCCAGCTGGCGGAGGCCCTCGTGGCTCGTTGCCGAGATCTCGAAGACCTTGTAACCGCGGGATTCCAGTTCCGGGCGGACGAACTCGGCCATGTCCTTGCCGTCAGGCAGGTCGACCTTGTTCAGCGCCACCAGGCGGGGGCGGTGGTTCAGCGGGACCACTTCGCCGTCGGTGCCGGCGTAGCTCATGTCCACGGCGTACTTCTCGAGCTCGGCTTCGATGATGGCGAGGTCGGATAGCGGGTCGCGGTCGGCCTCGAGGGTTCCGCAGTCCAGCACGTGCACCAAGGCGGCGCAGCGCTCCACGTGGCGAAGGAAGTTGTGGCCCAGGCCCTTGCCTTCGCTGGCGCCCTCGATCAGGCCGGGGACGTCGGCGATCGTGAAGCGCACCTCGCCGGCCTGGACGACGCCCAGGTTGGGGATCAGGGTGGTGAAGGGGTAGTCAGCGATCTTGGGCCGCGCGGCGGACATCGCGGCGATGAGGCTGGACTTGCCGGCGGACGGAAAGCCAACCAGGGCGATGTCGGCGATGGACTTCAGTTCCAGGACGATGTCGCTGGATTCGCCTTCGATGCCGAGCAGCGCAAAGCCCGGGGCGCGGCGCTTCTGCGAGGACAGCGCGGCGTTGCCGAGTCCTCCGATGCCGCCGGCCGCCGCGATGTACTCGGCGCCTTCGCCCACGAGGTCGGCGAGGACTTCGCCGGTCTTGGACTTCACGACGGTTCCCTCGGGAACCGGAAGAATGAGGGTCTCGCCGTTCTTGCCGCCGCGCCAGTCGCCCATGCCGGGACCGCCGTTGGTGGCGTGCCGGTGGGGGGCATGGTGGTAGTCCAGGAGCGTGGTGGTCTGCGGGTCGACGCGCAGGATGACGTCTCCGCCATTGCCGCCGTTGCCGCCGTCGGGACCGCCGAGGGGCTTGAACTTCTCACGGTGAACGGAGACACAGCCGTGGCCGCCGGTACCGCCGGATACGTGCAGTACTACCCGGTCTACAAAGCTAGCCACGTGGATCTCCTCAGTGCTGTTCCCCGGACCTCAAAAAGGCCCAAGTTGATTGTAATGCGGTTAAAACACCGGTGGAGCGGACCTAATGGCCCGCCCCACCGATTTAGAACTTGTTGTTACTCTGCAGCTGCAGCAGCCACGATGTTCACAACGCGACGACCACGGCGGGTGCCGAACTCGACAGCACCGGGGGTCAGGGCGAACAGGGTGTCGTCCCCGCCGCGGCCGACGCCGGCGCCCGGGTGGAAGTGGGTTCCACGCTGGCGAACGATGATTTCGCCTGCGGAAACTACCTGGCCACCGAAGCGCTTCACGCCGAGGTACTGGGCGTTGGAGTCACGACCGTTGCGAGTGGAACTCGCGCCTTTTTTATGTGCCATTTGAAATGCCTGCCTTCAAAAATTCTGGGGAATCTGCTGGAACCTGAACAGTAACGAAGAGTTACTTGATACCGGTGATCTTGACCTTGGTCAATTCCTGACGGTGGCCCTGGCGCTTCTTGTAACCGGTCTTGTTCTTGAACTTCTGGATGACGATCTTCGGACCACGAAGGTCTTCGAGGATCTCAGCCGTAACCGTTACCTTGGCCAGGTCCGCAGCAGCAGACGTGACCTTGTCACCGTCCACCAGGAGCAGTGCGGGCAACTCAAAGGTGCTGCCGGCTCCACCGGGGACGCGGTTCAGGGTAACGAAGTCTCCAACGGAAACCTTCTCTTGGCGGCCGCCTGCGCGGACAATCGCGTACACCACTGGGGAACTCACTTCTCTCGACGTTTATTACTAGATTTGCGTGCGGAACCTGGGGCCAAATTGTTTGGACCGGCTCACGCTGTGCCTCAACGCCGGTGGATTCCCCGGGGGAACCCATGAGCTACCCCCGGAACAAATCCACGAGGAATTCCAAGTGGATAGTTCTCAGGGTCATAACCCAAGTGTTGGCGTAAGCACCGAAGATCTAGAATACGCTAATTTTGCCTTCGGCCGCAAATGAGGCTGGTTCCGGCGGGTAGTCCGTGATAGGCGCCACTACGTTTTTACGCAGTGTTGCCGCAACGACTTCCGGAACCGTGCCCCACCATCCTAGCGGGTGTGCGGGGCGGGTTGGGTCAGGCGTGCAGTCTCGGCGCGTCGAAGAAGTGCACTTCGTAGCGTGAGGACTGCCGGAAGGCCAAGGCCATGGCCTCCCGCTCGCCGGCGGAGGCCTGCCGGGCCGCCGCGTCGGTGTACGCAATCGCCTGCCGGGTCGCGGCGGCAAAGTCCTCATCGGCGTACGTCCGCAGCCAGTCGGCGTAAGGGTGCGCCGCGGGGGCGCCGCCGGCCAGGAATTCCCGGTGCAGGGTGGCCCCGACTTCGGCGTAGAGCCAGAAGCACGGCAGGGCTGCCGCCACGAGCACGCCGTAGCTGCCCGAGACGGAGGCGGCCAGCAGGTGGTCCACGTAGGACTTCGTGACCGGGCCCAGGCCGGCCGCCGCGGGGCGGGTGCTGAGCCAGGAGCGGTGGAGCTCGGACTCGACCTCAAGGCAGGTCTGCGCCGAGCGGGCCCAGAACAGTTGTTCGGCCTCGGTGGGGGCGACGGCGGCGGCGCGGGCCAGGACCCGGGAGTAGCCGTTGAGGTAAATGGCGTCCTGGGCCAGGTAGTAGGCGAACTCGTGCTCGGGCAGGGTGCCGTCGGCGAGTCCGCGGATGAAGTCCAGGGCATAGATGGCGTCGAGATCGGCCGCGGCGCCATCGCGCAGAGCCGCGGCGAACTCGCCCTCCGCGGGGGTCTCCGCCGGCCCCTGGCTGTGCTGGCTGTGCTGAGAGCTCGTGCGGTCCTGCACGTGATGGAAGTGATGGACCGGGCCGTTGCCGGTGCCGACGTCCAGGGCCGAGGCTTCGCGGAGCGCACCCAGCAGCCACGGCTTGACCTCCCGCAGTGCGGCTTCCCAGTTCCCCACCCGCGCCTGCACCGTGGCCATGGCCGAGGACAGGGAGCAGCCGGTGCCGTGGCTGTTGCGGGTGACGATCCGCTCCCCCGGCACCACCACGGTCTCCTGCCCCAGCAGCCCTACGGTGTTGACCAGCGCATCCGGGCAGCCGTCCCCGGCACCATCCCCGCCGGGGAGGTGTCCGCCCTTGACCAGGACGGTGGTGCCGCTCAGGGCGGCCAGGCGCTTGCCCTGCTCCAGGGCTTCCACCCAGTCTGCCGCGACGGGTTCCTTAAGCAGGATGGCCAGCTCGGCAAGATTCGGCGTGATGAGGTCCGCCAGCGGCAGGAGGGCTTGCAGTGCGGCCTCGGCGGATTCCTTCAGGAGCCGGTCGCCGCTGGTGGCCACCATTACCGGGTCCAGGACCACGACGGCGGGTCGCACCTTTTCCAGCCAGGTCCGGACGGCGTCGATTACCGCGGCGTCACCGAGCATGCCGATTTTCACGGCGTCGATGCCGATGTCGTCGCTGATGGCGTCCAGCTGCGCCGTGAGGAACTCTGCCGGAGGAACGTGGACGGCGCGCACGCCCTGGGTGTTTTGCGCCGTCAGGGCCGTGATGGCGGCCATGCCGTAGCCGCCGTTCGCCGCGATGCTCTTCAAGTCCGCCTGGATCCCTGCGCCGCCGGACGGGTCCGAACCGGCGATGGCCAGCACCCGGGGAATGCGCAGCGGCGCAGACGGCGCGGAGGGCAGAAAATTGGGAGGCAGAAAAGCGTCGGGCAGAAATTCAGACGGATTCACTGTTGCGGACAAGTCAGACATCCCTTCGCCGGTGCTAACCGGACAGGTTCAACGGGTCTGGATCTCAGCCGGCCCGATGCGCGGCACCCCGTGTCAGTGGTCAAGCCTAGCCGCTGTCCCGGCGCTGGCTTGTTAACGGAGAAGCGGGCCCGGGCCGGAGCGGACGTATTGTTACGCCCGCTCCGGCCCGAACCCGCAATCCACACAACAGCCCGACCGGTGGCGGAAGGGATCAGCCGTGGAGGACTACAGCTCCGATGCCGGCACGCCGACCCCGAGGATGATCGGCTCGTTGCCGGCCGGGATGGCCGGCCTGGCCGCGGCGGGAGCCTTGGCCTCGTGAACCGAGCCGGCCGCGGCCGGCCGTGTTGCCTCGCGGTGCTCCACGGAGGTCTCGTTGGCTGCACCCTGGGCGCGGCTGGCGCTCCGGTTGCGGCGCCCGCGGCGGCCGCGCGTCGTCGTGGTCTCCGCTGTCCGTGAAGCCGGCGCCTCGACGCGCGCCGGCTCGGATGCGGCCGTGGCCTGAGTCTCGTGCTGGGTCTGGGCGGCCGCCTGCTTGCCGGCCTGGGCCTCAGCTTCGCCCAGGTTGGCGAAGGCCTCGGTCAGCAGGTCCAGGGTCAGGGACGGCTCCGGTGTGCCCTCGGCGTGCTCGACGAACGGCAGGGCCACCTGCTCACCGCCGAACGTCAGCACAGCCGCGGGACGGCCGGCTGCCTCTTCCGTGGCGGCGAGCTTCGTGACGGCGTCGACGGCGGCCTGGCGGGCCCCGGCGTCGCTGGCTGCAGCCGCTTCCCCGTCGTGCAGGTGCGCGGCGTGGGCCGCGGCGGCGATGTTCGCCAGCGCGGCACGGGTGGCTTCAGCCTTGGCATGGCGCTCGGCCTCGGTGGGCTCGGCGTGGACGGCGGCCGGTGCGGACTCCGGGCCCTGGCCCCGGCCGCGGCGACGGCTCTTGCGTTCGGTGCGGGCGGCAGGCTGGGCCTCGGCGCGCGGGACGTAGTGCTCGGCAGCGACCGTGTTGGCCCGGCGGTGCTCGACTGGTTCGTCGTGGGTGACGATGCCGCGGCCCGCGCAGGCTTCACACTGTTCGCCGAAGACTTCCAGCAGCCCGGTGCCCATCCGCTTGCGCGTCATCTGCACGAGGCCCAGCGAGGTCACCTCCGCCACCTGGTGCTTGGTGCGGTCCCGGCCCAGGCACTCCACCATGCGGCGCAGCACGAGGTCTCGGTTGGATTCGAGCACCATGTCGATGAAGTCGATCACGATGATGCCGCCGATGTCGCGCAGCCGCAGCTGCCGGACGACTTCCTCGGCCGCTTCCAGGTTGTTCTTGGTGACGGTTTCTTCGAGGTTGCCGCCGGAGCCGGTGAACTTGCCGGTGTTGACGTCCACCACGGTCATGGCCTCGGTGCGGTCGATCACGAGGGACCCGCCGGAGGGCAGGAAGACCTTCCGGTCCAGGGCCTTGTGGATCTGCTCGTCGATGCGCCAGGCAGCGAAGATGTCCGTGTCCTTGGTCCACTTCTCGAGCCGGCCCACGAGGTCCGGCGCCACGTAGGTCACATAGGCCTCGATGGTGTCCCAAGCTTCCTCGCCGGAGACGATCAGCTTGGAGAAGTCCTCGTTGAAGACGTCGCGGACCACCTTGATGGTGAGGTCGGGTTCGCCGTAGAGCAGCTCGGGGGCGAGGATCTTCGTAGAGGTCGACTGGCTCTCGATGCCTTCCCATTGCGCGCGGAGCCGGTTGATGTCGTGCGTCAGCTCTTCCTCGGACGCCCCTTCGGCCGCAGTGCGGACAATGACGCCCGCGTCCTCGGGCAGGCGGTCCTTGAGGATCCGCTTGAGGCGGTTGCGTTCGACGTCGGGCAGCTTGCGGGAGATGCCGGTCATGGAACCGCCGGGCACGTACACGAGGTAGCGTCCGGGCAGCGAGATCTGGCTGGTGAGCCGGGCGCCCTTGTGGCCGACCGGGTCCTTGGTGACCTGGACCAGGACGGAGTCGCCGGACTTGAGCGCGTTTTCGATCCGGCGCTGCTTGCCTTCGAGGTTCACTGCATCCCAGTTCACTTCGCCGGCGTACAGGACGGCGTTGCGGCCGCGTCCGATGTCCACGAAGGCAGCTTCCATGGAGGGCAGCACGTTCTGGACCTTGCCCAGGTAGACGTTGCCGATCAGGGAGTCCTGCTGGGTCTTGGAGACGAAGTGCTCGGCCAGGACGCCGTCTTCCAGGACGGCGATCTGGATTCTGTCGTCGCGCTGGCGGACGATCATCTGCCGGTCCACGGATTCACGGCGGGCCAGGAACTCGGCTTCGGTGATCACGGTGCGGCGGCGGCCGGTGTCGCGGGATTCGCGGCGGCGCTGCTTCTTGGCCTCGAGGCGGGTGGAACCCTTGACCGAGGTGACGCGGTTGTTGACCGGGGCTTCGCTGATGGCCCGCGGCGCGCGCACGCGGGTCACGGTGTTGGGCGGATCGTCGTCTCCCCCGCCGGTCAGTTCCAGGTCCTGGTCACCGCGACGGCGGCGGCGCCGGCGGCGCGAGGTCACGCCGTCCTCGAGCGTCCCCTCCTGGCCCTCCTCGCCCTCTTCCTCGGTGCCTTCAACGTCGATCTCGGACTCGGCGGAGGTGCGGGTGCGTCCGCGGCGGCCGCGGCTACGGCGACGACGGCGGCTGCCGGCGTCCTCGTCCTCGTCGCCTTCTTCTTCCTCGGGCTCCGCTGCTGCGGCCGCCGGGGCCGGACGCACCACGGTGCTGAGGTCCGGGGCCTGGAAGATCACGGAGGTGAGGGCACCCGGTTCCAGGAAGAGCGATGCGGCAGGGCTTTCAGCCGGCTGCTCGTCTGCCATGACGGGCTGTGCAGCCTGTGCCTGTGTTTCGGCGGGTGCGGCGGCCGCTTCTTCGGTTTCTTCTTCCGCCGCAGCTACTGCGGGGACCTCGTCGACCTTCGGAGCGGCCTTGGCGCGGCTGGCGCGGCGCCGGACCGGCTTTTCCGCAACGGCGGACTCTGTTGATTGTGCTGTTTCGGCGGGAGCTTCCGCGGCGGCGGCGTTGGCTTCGGGTTCGTCGGCGAAGGCCGGCAGGGGCTCCGGTGCGGCAACCGGCTTGCGGGCACGGGTGCGCCGTGCGGGGGCTTTTGCCTTGGGTTCGGGGGCTGCGGCCCGTTCGGCGGCGGCGAGCGGCTCATCCGAGGCGGTTGCTGCGGCCAGGGCCGCGGCTTCGGCCACAGCTTCGGCGGCCGCCGCGGGGTCGACCTTCGCGACGGGTGCCTTGCGGCGGGTCCGGACGGCCCTCTTCGGCGCTACCGGAGCCTCTGCTTCCGCATTTACGGCTGTTTCTTGCTTTTCCTCGGCAACAACTAGTTCTTCGTTGCCGGCTACAACCTGATCATTATCCATATGTGGCGACACTCCTGCCCCTGATGCGCCGCCACATTCGGCGCCCGTTGGGGCAAATATGCGTCAACACCCGCAGGCATTGACAGAAGTCAATTGGATACCCTCAGGTTCGCACCGGCAGTGGGGTGCGGCAGCCCTGGAGGGCCGGCGAGATTGTTTTGGAACCCGTTGACCTACACGCCACAACCAGGTGCCGTCCAATGGCATTGCGGGACAGCTGGAATCAGAGGATCCGCAGCTCCCTGCTCATCATTGGCGGTCTTGAAACAAAATCGCCGGACCGGAATCCGGATGTGGATCGGGTTCCAGCCACGATCATTGTCTCACAAGAGCCGTCAAAGCTGGCGTAGGCAAGGCCGGAAGTGCCCCGGCTGCGGGCCGCGACGGGACAGACAGGGGCGTTTCCCGGCGCCGTCCAGCCCGCGGCGTTACAATCGGGGCCAGAAGCACCCGATCAAAAGGACTCATATTCCATGCCCAGCATCTCCAGCACTGCCGGTGACGCGACCGCGCACCAACCGGGCTCCGGACCGGCCCCCGCGGACCGGCCCCTTCCCACCATGACCCGCGACCGGCCGTTCGCCTGGCTCTTGCTGATCACCGGAGTGATTGGCTGGCTCGCATCCGGCGCCCTGGTGCTGGAGAAGCTCGAGGTCCTGAAGAACCCCAACCACGTCACGATCTGCGACGTGAACCCATGGATCTCCTGCGGCCAGGTCATGCAGACGCCGCAGAGTTCCGTGTTCGGCTTCCCGAACATGTTCATCGGAATCGTCGCGTTCGCGGTGATCATCACCACAGCCATGGGCATCCTGGCCGGCGCCAGGTTCGCCCGCTGGTACTGGCTGGGGCTTCAGACCGGCGTGAGCCTGGGCTTCGTGTTCGTGGTCTGGCTCTGGTCCCAGGCCCTGTACTCCATCCACATCCTCTGCCCGTTCTGCATGATCGTCTGGGCCATAATGATCCCGATGTTCGTCTGGGTGACCATCCGGAACATCTCCCACGGCGTGATCGCCCTGCCCGCCGGCCCCACCAGGGTCCTGGGCGAGGCCGGCTGGATCATCACGGCGCTGCTCTACGTCGCCGTCATCGCCACGATCTTCTTCGCCTTCATCCAGGTTTTCATCGGGACATCCGGGTATTAGGAACCGCGCCCCGGGAAAACGAGCTGACAGAAAAGGCCAATGTTCTTCGCGAACATTGGCCTTTTCTGTTACCCCGGTGCGGAGTAAACCCGGAAATGAGGGCTAGAACCAGATCTTGATCTCGCGCTCGGCGGACTCCACCGAATCCGAACCGTGGACCAGGTTCTGCTGCACGGCCAGGCCCCAGTCGCGGCCGAAGTCGCCGCGGATGGTGCCGGGCGCCGCCGTCGTCGGGTCCGTGGTGCCGGCGAGGGAACGGAAGCCCTCGATCACGCGGTGTCCCTCGAAGATCGCGGCGACAACGGGGCCGCTGAGCATGAACTCAACCAGCGGCTCGTAGAACGGTTTGCCGACGTGTTCCTCGTAGTGCTGCTCCAGCAGCTCCCGGCTCGCATCGACTTTCTTGAGCTCGGCCAGGGTGTAGCCCTTGGCTTCGATCCGGCTCAGGATGGCGCCGGACAGGTTGCGGGCGACGCCGTCGGGCTTGATCAGGACGAGGGTGCGCTCAATGCTCACAGCTGCTCCAATGTGTTGGGGTGGGGTTCGGGTCAAGTCTACGGGTTCGGGCTACGTGTTCCGGGCGTCGGCGCCGGGGGTCTGTTCCGGCCCGCTGCCCGCGGGATGGGCCGCTTCCCATTCAGCCTGTTCGCGTTCCCGCTGGGCCGCCTCCCGGTCAATCCGGATGCCGGTGCGGATGCCGTACCACCAGGACACGGCGAAGAGGGCGCCGACGAGGTACATGGCGGGCTCCACGAGGCCGCCCAGGATGAGCACCAGCTGCAGGATCCAGCCCAGGGCCACTCCCCACGGTTTCGAGAGGACCGCGCAGGTCAGGACGAACACGAGGCACAGCCCGATCCCCACCGAGAAGACCAGGGCCGGCGGGAACTCGTTCCGGTGGAGCCCAAAGACGGCCAGCGTCCCGAACAGCACCACAAACGCTTCCAGCAGCAGGACCGTGGAGGCGAACATGACCTTGGTGGAACGCCGCTTTTTGGGCATGCCCGGGCGCCATTCGCGCTGGGCTTTGGTGAGTTTGGCCATCGCTTAAGCGTCCGCCTTTCCGAGCAGGATCCGGGCATCGGCAACCAGCGTGATGGACCCGGTGACCAGGACGCCGCCGGCGAGTTCGTCGTCGGCTTCGGCGCGTTCCACGGCCCATTCCAGGGCGTCGTCGAGCTTCGCGGCGACATGGATGTTGTCCTCGCCAAAGCCCAGATCCATCGCGATCTCGGCAAGGTCCTCGGCCGGGACGGCCCGGGGCGAGTTGGACTCGGTGAAGCAGTATTCGGTGGCGAGCCCGCCCAGGGATTCCTTGAGCTGGCGGAGGATCTCCTCGGCATCCTTTTCCCGCAGGACGCCGACCAGCACCACGAGCTTGGTGAAGTTGAAGGCCTCGTGGATGGCCTCGGCGGAGACCCGGATGCCTTCCGGGTTGTGGGCCGCGTCCACGATGATGGTCGGCGCGGTGCGGACCACCTCGAGCCGGCCCGGGGAGGTGACGGAGGCGAAGGCCTCCTGCAGGATCTCGGCGTCGATCGCCTTTTCCGCGCCGAAGAACGCTTCCAGCGCGGCGATCGCGACGGCGGCGTTCTCGGCCTGGTGTGCGCCGTGCAGCGGCACCAGCAGGTCCTCATAACGGCCGGCGATGCCCTGGATGGTGACCATCTGGCCGCCGACCGCGACAGTGCGGGATTCGACGCCGAACTCCACGCCTTCGAAGCGGAACGGCACGTTGACTTCCTTGGCCTTTTCCAGCAGGACCTGGGCCGCGTCGACCGGCTGCGCCGCGCTGATGAGGAAGCCGCCGGGCTTGATGATGCCGGCTTTCTCGTAGGCGATGTCCCCGGTGGTGTCGCCGAGCAGCTCCGTGTGGTCCAGGGAGATCGGGGTGACCACGGACACCTGGCCGTCGCCGACGTTCGTGGCGTCGGTGATGCCGCCCAGACCCACCTCGATCACGGCGACGTTGACCGGCTGGTCCGCGAAGACCGCGAAGCCCAGGATGGTCAGGCACTCGAAGTACGTCAGCCGGGGCTGGCCCTCGGCCTCGAGTTCGCTGTCCACGATCTGCAGGTAGGGGCGGATCTCGTCCCAGATCCGGACGAAGGTCTCATCCGGCACCGGGGCGCCGTCGATGCTGATCCGTTCGGTGACCTTGGACAGGTGCGGGCTCGTGTAGCGGCCGGTGCTCAGGCCGTGGGCCCGCAGGCCGGCTTCGATCATCCGGGCCGTGGAGGTCTTGCCGTTGGTGCCCGTGACGTGGATGATCGGGAAGGCCTTGTTCGGCTCCCCCAGGATCTCCATGGCACGGAACAGCGGGGCGAGCCGCGGCTCCATCTTGTTTTCGGGCGCCCGGCCCAGGAGCTCGGCGTACACGCTTTCTACGGAGAATTCGTCGGTCATGGCTTAGGCCCCTACTTCTGCAGCGGTCCTGGCAACACTGACCTGCGGTTCTTTGACGTCGGCCGGGACGGTGTCCAGCCGGACCGTCAGGGTTTCGGTGGTGACGAGCGCCGCGTTGGCCAGGAGGGCATCGATGATGTCTTGCTTGGCGGTGACTGTGGTGTGGATGCGGTCGCTGACGTTGAGTCCGGCGTCCTTGCGGGCCTGCTGGATGGCGCGGACCATGTCGCGGGCCGCACCTTCGGCTTCCAGCTCGGGGGTGACTTCGGTGTTGAGAACCACGAAACCTCCGCCGGGCAGCACGGCCGCTGCGCGGGATCCCTCGCCTTCGGCGGCCTCGGCCACGACGGTTTCCAGGGTGTATTCCTGCGGCTCGAGCTCGAGCCCGCCGGCGGTGACCACACCTTCGTCGCTGACCGACCAGTCGCCGGACTTGGAGCCCTTGATGGCCTGCTGGACGTTCTTGCCCAGGCGCGGGCCCGCGGCGCGGGCGTTCACCACGAGCTTCTGCTCGATGCCGAATTCCTCCGGGGAGGCGTTCTCGGCGTCGAGCAAGCGGACCGAGCGCAGGTTCAGTTCATCGGCGACGACGGCGGCGAAGCCTTCCAGCGCGTCCGCGCCGGGTGCCACGACGGTGAGTTCCTGCAGCGGCAGCCGCACGCGGAGGTTCGCGGCCTTGCGCAGCGAGGAGCCGGTGGAGCAGATCTGCTGAACCCGGTCCATCGCCTCGACGAGGTCGGCGTCGGCCGGGAACAGGTCGGCGTCCGGCCAGTCGGCCAGGTGCACGGAGCGGCCGCCGGTGAGGCCGCGCCAGATTTCCTCGGTGACCAGCGGCAGGAGCGAGGCCGCGACCCGGCAGACCGTTTCCAGCGCCGTGTAGAGCGCGTCGAAGGCGTCGACGTTCTCGTCGAAGAAGCGCTGGCGGCTGCGGCGGACGTACCAGTTGGTGAGCATGTCCAGGTAGCCGCGCAGTTCGTCGCAGGCGCCGGAGATGTCGTAGTTGTCCAGCTGGGCGGTCATGTTCCGGACGAGGTCCCCGGTGTTGGCCATCAGGTACTGGTCCAGGGTGTCGGCGTAGCCGTCGTAGCGGAGTTTGGCGTCGTAGCCTGAGCCGCCGGCAGAGGCGTTCGTGTACAGCGTGAAGAAGCTGTACACGTTCCACAGCGGCAGGATGACCTGGCGGACGCCGTCGCGGATGCCCTGCTCGGTGACCACAAGGTTGCCGCCGCGCAGGATCGGGCTGGACATCAGGAACCAGCGCATGGCGTCGGAGCCGTCGCGGTCCAGGACCTCGGAGACGTCCGGGTAGTTGCGCAGGCTCTTGGACATCTTCTGCCCGTCGGAACCCAGGACGATGCCGTGGCTGATGACGTTGCGGAAGGCCGGCCGGTCGAACAGCGCGGTCGAGAGGATGTGGAGCATGTAAAACCAGCCGCGGGTCTGGCCGATGTACTCGACGATGAAGTCCGCCGGGTTGTGGGTGTCGAACCATTCCTCGTTCTGGAACGGGTAGTGGACCTGGCCGTAGGGCATGGAGCCGGAGTCGAACCAGACGTCCAGGACGTCCTCGACACGGCGCATGACGGACTGGCCTTCCTCCGGGGTGCGGGGGTCGTCCGGGTTCGGGCGCGTGAGGTCGTCGATGAACGGCCGGTGCAGGTCCACCTGGCCGTCATTGTTCAGCGGCAGGCGGCCGAAGTCGGCCTCGATCTCTGCGAGCGAGCCGTAGACGTCGGTGCGCGGGTAGTCCGGGTCGGTGGACTGCCACACCGGGATGGGGCTGCCCCAGTAGCGGTTGCGGCTGATGGACCAGTCGCGGGCGTTGGCGAGCCACTTGCCGAACTGGCCGTCCTTGACGTTGCCCGGGATCCAGTTGATCTCCTGGTTGAGCTCGGACATGCGGTCCTTGAACTTGGTGACCTCGACGTACCAGGAGGACACGGCGCGGTAGATTAGCGGGTTGCGGCAGCGCCAGCAGTGCGGGTAGCTGTGCTCGTAGCTGGCCTGGCGGACCAGGCGGCCCTGGGCGCGGAGCACCTGGGTGATGGGCTTGTTGGCCTCGAACACCTGCAGCCCGGCGATTTCGGCGAGGTCGCCGTGGCCGAAGAGCGGCAGGAACCTGGCGCCCTCGTCGACCGACAGGACGACGGGGATGCCGGCCTCTTCACAGACCTTCTGGTCGTCTTCACCATAGGCGGGAGCCTGGTGGACGATGCCGGTGCCGTCGGTGGTGGTGACGTAGTCGGCCACGAGGAAGCGCCAGGCGTTCTCGGTGCCGTACTTCTCGGCATCGTGGAAGTAGTCCCAGAGCGGCGCGTACGTCAGCCCTTCGAGCTCGGCGCCGGTGTGGCGGGAGGTGACGGCGGCCTCGGCGGCAGCCACGCCCTCGGCGCCGTCGCCGTAGCCGAGGTCCTTGGCGTAGGCGCCCAGCAGGTCCCCGGCGAGCAGGAAGCTGCCCGTCACGGGGGCTTCGGCCGCGGCGGCCTTGATCCCGTGCGGGCCGGCCGGCAGCACCACATAACTGATGGCCGGCCCGACGGCGAGCGCCAGGTTGGTGGGCAGCGTCCAGGGGGTGGTGGTCCAGGCGAGCGCCTGCACCCCGGCGAGCTGCCTGGACAGCTCCGACTCCCCTGCCGTGATGGGGAAGGTGACGGTGACGGTCTGGTCCTGACGGTTCTTGTAGACGTCGTCGTCCATGCGCAGTTCATGGTTGGACAGGGGCGTCTCGTCTTTCCAGCAGTACGGCAGGACGCGGTAGCCGTTGTAGGTCAGGCCCTTCTCATGCAGCTGCTTGAAGGCCCAGAGCACGGACTCCATGTATTCGACGTTGAGCGTCTTGTAGTCGTTCTCGAAGTCCACCCAGCGCGCCTGGCGGGTGACGTAGCTCTTCCACTCGTCGGCGTACTTCATGACGGAGGCACGGCAGGCGTCGTTGAACTTGTCGATGCCCATGGCCTCGATCTGGGTCTTGTCCGTCATGCCCAGCTGCTTCATGGCTTCCAGCTCGGCGGGCAGGCCGTGCGTGTCCCAGCCGAAGCGGCGTTCCACGCGGCGGCCGCGCTGGGTCTGGTAGCGGCCTACGAGGTCCTTGGCGTAGCCGGTCAGCAGGTGGCCGTAGTGCGGCAGGCCGTTGGCGAAGGGCGGGCCGTCGTAGAAGACGAATTCGTTGCTGCCGTCTTGGCCGGCGTCGCGCTGGTCGATGCTGGCCTGGAAGGTGCCGTCCTGGTCCCAGTACTTGAGGATGCGCTCTTCGATCTCCGGGAACTTCACAGAGGCGGACACGCCTGAGGCGTTGGAAGCGGAGGTGGTGGAACCGGCGGGTGCGGCTGAGGCCTTGGGGTAATGGGTCATCTCGACATCCTGGGTTGAGCGGCGAACACATGTATTCATTCAGGATGCGAGGACGGCTCCTGCACTGTCTTTCGACAACACCGGCACCGCGGTACCACCTCACTTACCGCCACCGGGCCCGCACCCTTTCGGGAAAGGGGCTGCGCCGGCGTCGGCCGCTCATTACTGCTGTGACGGGCTTACCCGTCCGGTTCTACTGGCCCTGCACGCGCTGCCGCGACTACGTCGCCACCGCACGCGGGGGTGTTCTTCCGGAAGCTCACCGGTGATGGCCGGGTCAAAGCTGCTACGTCGATGTTACTGCAAATCACGGCCCCAAATGGAGCGACCGGCAGTGACCGGCAGTGACACCGCCCGGCAAACGTGCCCTCAGGGGCGACGCGAACGGCCGGACTGCTTAGACTCTTGCCATGACCGACCCCCGGCCGCCTCGGGCCGACCCATGATGAGCCGCCGCGCGAGCCGCCGCTGGCAGGTGTCCTCGGCCCTGTGCGCCGCGCCCGTGGCCGTGGTGTCCCTTTTTCGGGCGGTCCCGGCGCCGTGGCCGTCGCCGGTGGTGCAGCTCGTGGCCTTCACGCCCTGGTTCGCGCTTCCGGCCGGGGCCGCCTTCCTGCTGGCGCTGCCGGGACGCCGTCCGTGGACGGTCCTGCCCGCCGGTGCCCTGCTGGCCCTCCAGCTGCTCTGGCTGTTCCCGCCGGACCGGTTAGCGGACCGGCTCCTGGCTGCGCAGGCTGATCCACTGCAAGGCGGGCAGCAGGGCGCAGGGCAGGAAGCGGGCACGGGACAGCCGCCCGCCACCGAACTGAAGGTCATGACATTCAATGCGTGGAAGGGCCAGGCGGACGCCGCGGAGGTGGTGCGGCTGGTGCGCGAGAACGGCGTCGAGCTGCTTGCCGTCCAGGAACTCTCGCCCGCCCTGGAAAGACGGCTGGATGCCGAGGGGCTGGGCACGCTGCTTCCGCACCGGATCAGCCGGGCGGTCGAGGGCGCGGGAGGAGGCGGCGTGTACTCCTCCCGCCCGATCGCTCCGTTGGACTCCGTGGACGGTTCCGCTTTCCATATGCCCACCGTGCGGATGGACCTTGGCCCGGCTCCGGCCGGGGACCCCAACGGACGGCCGGTCTCCCTCGACGTGACCAATGTGCACACCAAGGCTCCGGTGTGGGGCCGGGCCGGGCAGTGGCGGAGCGAACTCGCGGCTCTGGGGCGCGTCGCGGTCCGTCCGGGCAACGTGCTGCTGCTCGGCGACTTCAATGCCACCCTGGACCACGCCGAGTTCCGCCGGATGCTGGCGGGCGGCGAAGGCGGGGCCGGCCCCGCCGGCCCCCTCGTCGACGCCGGGGCCGCGGCCCTGGCCCGTCTGGTTCCGACCTGGCCGCAGGCCGGACCGCCCCTGCCGGGCGTGGTGATCGACCACGTCGTGACCAGCCCGCAGGTGCGCAGTTACGGCTATTCCGTGCTGCCCGTGGTCGGCTCGGACCATGCAGCAGTACTGGCCACACTGAGAGTCCCCGCCGGCGGCTGACCGCAGCACCGCCGCTGCCCGGGCAGCGCAGGCGCCCCGCAGCCCGGTGTCCTTCTCAGGCCTTGCGGATCACCTTGAAGTTGGAGGCCTGGGCTACCGGGCGGATCACGATCTCGTCCAGGTTGACGTGGTGCGGGACGGAGACGGCGTAGCGGACCACGTCCGCAACGTCTTCGGCGGAGAGCGGCTTCTCGACCCCGGCGTAGACCTTGGCGGCCGCGTCCTGGTCGCCGAGGCGGTTCAGTGCGAACTCTTCGGTGTAGACCATGCCGGGGGCCACCTCGATCACGCGAACGTTGTGCTCGGCCTCTTCGAGCCGCAGGGCGCCGGTCAGTGCGTGCTGGGCGAACTTGGCCGCGTTGTAGCCGCCGCCGCCCTCGTATGCCGCGTATCCGGCGGTCGAGGTCAGGTTCAGCACGGTGCCTTCGCCGCAGGCCCGCAGCATGGGCAGGAACGCACGGATCAGCTTCATGCTGCCCAGCACGTTGACCTGGTACATCCATTCCCAGTCCCCGGTCTTGGCCTCGGCGACTTTGTCGGCGCCGCGGGCCCCGCCCGCGATGTTGACCAGGGTGTCGATGCCGCCGGCCCGGGTCACCTCGTCGAGGAGCCGGGCGACGTCGGCGTCGTCGGTCACGTCGGCCGGAAGCGCGACGGCGCCGGTCTCGGCAGCGAGCGCTTCGAGCCGGTCCGCGCGGCGGGCGACCGCGAACACGGTCCAGCCTTCCGTGCGGAGCGCCCGCACGGTGGCTTCGCCGATCCCGGTGCTGGCGCCGGTGACCACGGCTGCCTTGGCCGCTGCTGCCGGGGCTGCTTTTGCGTTGTTGTCGATTCCCTCAGTCATGGCACCACCCTAACGGCAATGCCGGGCTCAGTTCCCGCTGTGGCCGCCGTGCTGCAGGAACTCCTTGAGCACCCGGGCGTGGTTGGTCTCCGGGTCCCGCGCCCCGAACAGGAGTGTCACTTTCCCGTGTTCCGCCGCCAGGGCGTACAGCGTCTGCACGGCCGGGTTGGTTTCGAGCTCGGCCTCGTAGGCCGCCCGGAACGCCGCAAACCGTTCCTGCATATGCCCGAATTCCGTGCGCAGCGGCGGGGAGGGCGCCACGTCCTTGAGCCAGAGGTCCAACCGGGCCCGTTCCTTGCTGACGCCCCGCGGCCAGAGCCGGTCCACCAAAACCCGGCAGCCGTCGTCGTCCGCGGGGGCGTCATAGACGCGCTTGAGCACGAAGTTTCCGGCACCGCTTTCCGGAGAATTGTCCATTTGCGCATGCTACTGCAGGTCGGCGCTGCGGGCCGTGGAAGAATTGACCCATGGCTGAAGACAATCAGGGTACAGACACGCCCACCACCACCCCCATCAACGTTCCGGACAAGCCCGCCCTGGAGGGGCTGGAAGGCGCCCTGACCCGGCGCTGGCTTGACGAAGGGACCTACAAGTTCAACCCGGACACCACCCGGGAGCAGGTCTACTCGATCGACACTCCCCCGCCGACGGCGTCGGGTTCCCTCCACGTAGGACACATGTTCTCCTACACGCAGACCGACGTCCTGGCCCGCTACCAGCGCATGACCGGCAAGAATGTCTTCTACCCCATGGGCTGGGACGACAACGGCCTGCCCACCGAGCGCCGCGTGCAGAACTATTACGGCGTGCGCTGCGATCCGGCGATCTCCTACGACGCCGGCTACCGCCCCCCGGCCGAGCCCGCCAAGAACCAGCGCGACTTCGACGTCATCTCCCGCAGGAACTTCATCGAGCTGTGCGAGGAGCTCGCGGTCGAGGACGAGAAGGTCTTCGAGCACCTGTTCCAGACCCTGGGCCTGTCCGTGGACTGGAACTTGACCTACCGGACGATCGATGACAAGTCCCGCGCGATCTCCCAGCGGGCCTTCCTGGCCAACCTGAGTGCCGGCGACGCGTACATGGCCGAGGCGCCCACCCTGTGGGATGTCACCTTCCGCACCGCGGTGGCCCAGGCCGAGCTTGAGGACCGCGAAGTCGCGGGCGCCTACTACCGCTACCCGTTCTTCACCGCCGAGGGCGAGAAGATCTTCATCGAGACCACCCGCCCCGAGCTGCTGGCCGCGTGTGCCGCGCTGGTGGCGAATCCCGACGACGAGCGGTACCAGCCGCTGTTCGGCAAGAAGGTCACCTCTCCCCTGTTCGGCGTCGAGGTGGAGGTCAAGGCCCACCCGCTCGCTAAGGCGGACAAGGGCTCGGGCATCGCCATGGTCTGCACCTTCGGCGACCTCACCGACGTCACGTGGTGGCGCGAACTGCAGCTGCCCACCCGCGCGATCGTGGGCCGCGACGGCCGTATCATCGGCGAGACCCCGGAGTGGATCACCACCGAGGAAGGCCGCGCCAACTTCGCGGCAATCGCCGGCAAGACCGTCTTCAGCGCCAAGGAGGGCGTGGTGGAACTCCTGGCCGCCGCGGAACTGCTCGACGGCGAGCCCAAGAAGATCATGCACCCGGTGAACTTCTTCGAGAAGGGCGACAAGCCCCTTGAGGTCGTGACGTCCCGCCAGTGGTACATCCGCAACGGCGGCCGTGATGAGGACCGGCGCGAACGGCTGATCGGCCGGGGCAACGAAATCGA
Organism: Arthrobacter humicola; assembly: GCF_039531445.1. Classification (NCBI taxonomy): domain Bacteria; kingdom Bacillati; phylum Actinomycetota; class Actinomycetes; order Micrococcales; family Micrococcaceae; genus Arthrobacter; species Arthrobacter humicola. The sequence goes on from NZ_BAAAQB010000035.1 coordinate 62,337, forward strand.
GTTCCACCCGTCCTTCATGCGCTCCCGCTACGAGAACTGGATTTCGGGGCTCAACGGCGACTGGCTCGTGTCCCGCCAGCGCTTCTTCGGTGTCCCGGTACCGGTCTGGTACCCGCTGGACGCCGACGGCAACCCCGACTACGACGCCCCGATCCTGCCCGCGGACGCGCAGCTGCCGGTGGATCCGGCCGCCGACGCCGCGCCCGGTTACGAGGAAGCCCAGCGCGACGTGCCGGGCGGCTTCACGGGCGACGCGGACGTCCTGGACACCTGGGCCACGTCCTCGCTGACCCCCCAGATTGTGGGCGGCTGGAGCACTGACGAGGCACTCTTCGCCAAGGTCTACCCGTTCGATGTGCGCCCGCAGGGTCACGACATCATCCGGACCTGGCTGTTCTCCTCCGCCGTGCGCGCCGACGCGCTGCAGAACACGGCGCCGTGGAAGCACGCAGCCATCTCCGGCTGGATCCTGGACCCGGACCGCAAGAAGATGTCCAAGTCCAAGGGCAACGTGATTGTTCCCACGGACGTGCTGGATGAATACGGCTCCGACGCTGTGCGCTATTGGGCCGCGTCCGCCCGGCTCGGTGCGGACACGGCGTACGAGATCGCCCAGATGAAGATCGGCCGCCGCCTGGCCATTAAGCTCCTGAACGCCTCCAAATTCGTCCTGAATCTGGGCGCCACGGAGGACTCGGTGGTTTCCGGCGACCTGTCCGTGCTGAGCAACCCCCTGGACCGCGCCGTCCTGGCCCAGCTCGCCGACGTCGTCCAGCAGGCCACGAAGGCGTTCGAGGGCTACGACTACGCCCGGGCCCTGCAGATCACGGAGAGCTTCTTCTGGAACTTCACCGACGACTACGTCGAGCTCATCAAGGACCGTGCCTACGGTGCCGCCGGCGAGGAGCAGCAGGCGTCGGTGCTGGCCGCCCTCGCGACGAGCCTGGACACCCTCCTGCGGCTCTTCGCCCCGTTCCTGCCGTTCGCCACGGAGGAAGTCTGGAGCTGGTGGCGCACCGGTTCCGTGCACCGCGCCCAGTGGCCGTCCGCAGTCGAGATCGACGGCGACACGAACCTCCTGGGGACGGTCGGCACCGCGCTCAGCGGCATCCGCAAGGCCAAGTCCGAGGCCAAGGTCAAACAGCGCACCGAGGTGCTCTCTGCCGCCATCACGGCACCGGAGTCGATCATCACCCAGCTGAAGGCAGGCCTGGCCGACCTCAAGGCCGCGGCAAATGCGCGTGACATCTCGCTCGTGGCCGGCGACGGCGAGTTGGCCGTCAGCGGAGTCGTGCTGGCAGCTCCCGAGGAGCCCGCCCAGGCGTAGCGGCAGCGGCGTAGTCCAGCCAACCAGGACGAGGGCCCTCCGCCCGGCTCAGGCCGGGCGGAG
>NZ_BAAAQB010000035.1:63838-65448 GCF_039531445.1 Arthrobacter humicola
CGGGGCGGCCAGGAGTTCTCCCAGCCCGCTCGCGCCGTCGCCCGCGCGCCAGGTGCGATAGGCGGCGTCGTGTTCCAGCGACGCCCACTGTTCGACCACGAGAAAATGTGCCGGATCGTTGCTGTCGACGAGCACGTCGACGCCGAGGCAGCCGTCAAAGGCCCGTGTGTCAGTCAGAATTTCGCGGAGTACCGCCGGTGCTGTGGGCACGGCTTCCGGTTTAAGTTTCAAGTCAAGGTGGGCTGTGACGGGCATGGCGCTCCAATGTTCGCAGGTGGGCACAGGACACAACCGGGCCGGATGCCCGGAAATGACGGCACGGGGACCGCTGCCCCTACCTTGGAGGCAACAGCCAGGGCGCCGGGCATGTTCCCTCTGCCTTGTTTCTTCGGCGCTGGACCAGCGTCTTCTTCCGCGGCCAAACGCCCGAACGCCGGCTATACCGACCCCCTGCGAGAGGTCACCCGGTGCGGGTGAGGCGCCGCCCCTCCCCGGGGGCACAGAATGAAGCTGCGGCGGTCCGTCGGATCGCATACTACCCAAGGAGAAATGGAGGTCATACTCATGGCTGACACATTCGATGAACTGGGGCCGGTGGACTGGCTCGTCGTGGAGTTCCCGGGTCCCAACTTCGGCAATGGCCAGGTCGCCCCGTTCCTGGAGGACCTGGTCCAGCGCGACCTCATCAGGGTGCTCGACATGGTGTTCCTGAGGAAGACCGAGGACGGCACCCTCGAGACGGCGGAGATCTCCGACCTCGACCCGAGCGAGCTCGGCGAGGTGCGCACGGCCGAGGCCGACCTGGCCATGGTGCTCTCAGAGCAGGACGTCATGGACCTGGCCGAGACGATCGCGCCCGGCCACTCCGCCGCGGTGCTCGTCTGGGAGAACCAGTGGGCTGCCCCGTTCGGCACGGCCGTCCGCAAGGCCGGCGGCCAACTGGTGGCCAGCGGCCGGATCCCGACCCAAGCCGTCATCGCCGCCTTCCAGGCCGACGCCGACGCCGAAGCCGAGTCCTCCGAAGAAACGAAAGAAGGAGCCTGACATGCCACTGGCAGCACGACGCAGGCGCAGGACCGCCGCCGCCGTCGGCGGGGCCGTTGTGGTCGCCCACGGGATCAACCGTCGCGGTGACCGACGTGAGGACCGCCGTGATGACCGCGGCGACCGCCGGGAAGATCGCCGCGACCGCCGCGACTGACACCCGCAGGTGCGCATGACCCTTCCGGGGTCATGCGCACCGTACACGACACTCACATTTTTGGGCCCTGTTTTTGGGCAGCCCCTATTTTTGGCCAGCCCCTATTTTTGGGCAGCCCCTATTTTTGGGCAAAGGGGAAGCCCCATCAGCGTTAGCCGTTGGTGGGGCTTCGACTTTTCGATTGTCACGTGACGTCTTAGACAATCTGGCGGGATCCTTAGATTTCCAGGTCTTCCTACCTCGTCACTGGTAGCCATCATCTGACTTTGCCGAAGGCTGCGTCGGATAAGTGTCACTGGATCTTTGGTTCCTGCGTCCCTCTTCTTTCGAAGTGGGTAAGTTCTATTGTTCTCCTCGACCCCGCCATGCACAAGAGGCCGGCAAGAATTACATCGCAGTAATTCTTGCC
>NZ_BAAAQB010000035.1:65542-81516 GCF_039531445.1 Arthrobacter humicola
GCTTGATTTCGAAGAAGTACGGGAAGGATGCCAGGGTGACGGTGGCGTCCCAGAGGCGTCCGGCCTCTTCGCCGCGCGGGATGCGGGTCAGGACGGGGCCGAAGAACGCGGTGCCGTTGAAAGCTACGACCGGCGTGCCGACGTCCTGGCCCACCAGCGAGATGCCGGCCTCGTGGCTGGCGCGCAGCTGCGCATCGAATTCCTCCGACTGGCCCGCCGCGGCGAGTTCGGCCGGCAGTCCGGCCTCGGCCAGGGACTTGGCGATGACCTCGTCGATGTCTTTGATGCCTTCGTTGTGGATCTTCGTGCCCATGGCGTCGTAGAGGGGCTTGATGTACTCGGCACCGTGCTCCTCAGCGGCGGCCGTGATGACGCGGACGGGGGCCCACGCCTTCGTCAGGAACTCCTTGTACTGCTCGGGCAGTTCCTCGCGGCCCTGGTTCAGCACCGCGAGGCTCATCACATGCCACTCGGTCTTGATGTCGCGGACGTCTTCCACTTCGCCGATCCAGCGCGACGTGACCCAGGCGAAGGGGCACATCGGGTCGAACCAGAAATCGGCCTTATTGGGAGCGGTTTCAGACACAGGCGGTCTCCTCAGGAAAGTCTTCGGGGCATGGCGCACTCAGGGCGCACCATTGATGTGTAGCGATGAACTAAGCGGATTTATTCCGGCGCTTGGCCACGACGTCGTGGGCGATCATCGTGGGCTGCGACTTCTTGGCCACCACATCGGCCGTGATCACGACGCTGGCGATGTCGTCGCGGCTGGGGAGGTCGAACATGACCGGAAGCAGCACTTCCTCCATGATGGCCCGGAGCCCGCGGGCCCCCGTGCCGCGTTCCAGCGCCTGGTCCGCGATCAGGTTCAGGGCCTCTTCGTCGAAGATCAGCTCCACCCCGTCGAGCTGGAACATCTTCTGGTACTGCTTGACGAGCGCATTCTTCGGAGTCGACAGGATCTGGATGAGCGCTGCACGGTCCAGGTTCGACACCGTCGTGATGACGGGCAGCCGGCCGATGAATTCGGGGATCAGGCCGAACTTGAGCAGATCCTCGGGCATGACCTCGCCGTAGGAATCCGTGGTGTTCTTGACCTCGTTCAGCGGGGCGCCGAAGCCGATGCCCTTGCGTCCGGAGCGTGAGCCGATGATGTCCTCGAGACCCGCGAAAGCACCTGCCACGATGAACAGCACGTTGGTGGTGTCGATCTGGATGAACTCCTGGTGCGGGTGCTTGCGTCCGCCCTGCGGCGGGACCGAGGCGACGGTACCCTCGAGAATCTTCAGGAGCGCCTGCTGCACGCCCTCGCCCGAGACGTCCCGGGTGATGGACGGGTTTTCGCTCTTGCGCGAGATCTTGTCGATCTCATCAATGTAGATGATGCCCTGCTCGGCCTTCTTGACGTCATAGTCGGCGGCCTGAATGAGCTTGAGGAGGATGTTCTCGACGTCCTCGCCGACATAGCCGGCCTCGGTCAGGGCCGTGGCGTCGGCCACCGCGAACGGGACGTTCAGGCGGCGTGCCAGGGTCTGAGCCAGGTACGTCTTGCCGCAGCCGGTGGGGCCGATCAGGAGGATGTTGGACTTGGCGATCTCGACGTCGTCGTGGTGCACGCCGTCGGCGAGGCTGCCGCTCTTCGGCGCGTGGCCGGCCTGGATCCGCTTGTAATGGTTGTAGACCGCGACGGCGAGCGAGCGCTTGGCGGGTTCCTGTCCGATCACATATTCCTGCAGGAAATCAAAGATCTCGCGGGGCTTGGGCAGTTCGAAACTGCCCAGGTCAGCTACTTCCGCGAGTTCTTCTTCGATGATCTCGTTGCAGAGTTCGATGCACTCGTCGCAGATGTAGACGCCGGGCCCGGCAATGAGCTTGCGAACCTGCTTCTGGCTCTTTCCGCAGAAAGAACACTTCAGCAGATCAGTGCTCTCGCCAATCCGAGCCATATGTGAACCCCTTTAGTAGCTTGCTGCTGGCTGTGACATGTTCCACTCTAGGTCACTTTGGGCCTGTTGGGTGGAATGCGGACGCCGGTGCGGCCATGTGAAGGTGCCGCACCGGCGTCGCGTTGTACTGATTAGCGCGTGATGGCCTGGGGCTTGATCTTGCGGGAATCCAGCACCTGGTCAATGAGGCCGTACTGCATGGCCTCGGCGGCGGTGAGGATCTTGTCCCGCTCGATGTCGTTGTTGACCTGTTCCGGCGTCCGGCCGGAGTGCTTGGCCAGCGTGTCCTCGAGCCAGGAGCGCATGCGCATGACCTCGGCGGCCTGGATCTCCAGGTCTGAGGCCTGCCCGCCCTGCCCGCCGGAGAGCGACGGCTGGTGGATCAGGACCCGGGCGTTCGGCAGCGCGAGGCGCTTGCCCGGCGTGCCGGCGGCGAGGAGCACGGCGGCGGCACTGGCTGCCTGACCCAGGCAGACGGTCTGGATCTCGGGCCGGATGTACGTCATCGTGTCATAGATCGCGGTCATGGCGGTGAAGGAACCGCCCGGGGAGTTGATGTAGAGCGTGATGTCGCGGTCCGGGTCAGTGGACTCGAGGACCAGGAGCTGGGCCATCACGTCGTCCGCCGAGGCGTCGTCGACCTGGACGCCCAGGAAGATGATGCGGTCCTCGAACAGCTTGGTGTACGGGTCCTGGCGCTTGAAGCCGTAAGGGGTGCGCTCTTCGAACTGCGGCAGCACGTAGCGGCTGCCCGGCAGGTTACCGGCAGTCGAACCGAAGTTGTAGTTCATGTTCATTGCTCCTGAATTCATTGCTGTCTACGTGCCGGTCAGTTCTCGGTGGCTGTCGCAGCGCCGCCGCCGTTACCGGAGCCATTGGCGTTGGTTCCGCCGCCGCCGGCCACGGAACCTGCGTGCGCGGCGATCTTGTCGAAGAAGCCGTATTCCAGGGCTTCCGGGGCCGTGAACCACTTGTCGCGGTCGTTGTCCTTGAGGATGGTGTCCACGGTCTGGCCGGTCTGGTCTGCGGTCAGCTCGGCCATGACCTTCTTCATGTGCAGGATCAGCTCAGCCTGGATCTTGATGTCCGACGCCGTGCCGCCGATGCCGCCGGAGGGCTGGTGCATGAGGATGCGGGCGTTGGGGGTCGCATAGCGCTTGCCCTTCGTGCCGGAGGAGAGCAGGAACTGGCCCATGGATGCGGCCAGGCCGGTGGCCACGGTGACAACATCGTTCGGGATGAACTGCATGGTGTCATAGATGGCCATGCCGGCGGTGACGGAGCCTCCGGGAGAGTTGATGTAGAGGTAGATGTCCTTTTCAGGGTTCTCCGCCGAGAGCAGCAGGAGCTGCGAGCAGATCGCGTTGGCGTTCTCGTCGCGGACCTCGGAGCCGAGCCAGATGATGCGCTCTTTCAGCAGGCGGTTGTAAATGTAGTTATCCTGGGCTGCCGGATCGACCGTGGCCATCCGGGGTGCCCCTGCGTGCTGTGACATATGTACTTACCTCTCGCTGGCGACGGTGACGTCACTGAACGACATCACTGAACTTTCCTACATGGACACTAACGGTTTTCACTGCCCGTTTGTGCGCAGGCGCAGGGCTGTTCGCTGACGGCGCACGATTGCCGGGAGCCTGCCAGCCGGGTCCCGGGGACTTAAAACAGACGGCCCCCGGATCGGTGATCCGGGGGCCGTCAGCGGCAATGCTAGAACTTCACTGCTGCGGGGTCGTCGCTCGGCGTGGCGTCGGCGGCAGCTGCTTCCTCGGAAGCTTGTTCCTCAACGGACTCAGCGGCCGGGGCAGCCTCGTCGCCGGGGCGGACGAAGTCGCTCAGGTCAACCTTGTTGCCTTCGGAGTCGGTGACCTCGGCCTGGCCGAGGACGACGGCCAGGGCCTTGCGGCGGCGGACCTCGGACACCATCATGGGGACCTGGCCGCTCTGATCGATGATCTGGGCGAACTGGTTCGGGTCCATGCCGTACTGGCTGGCGGTGGTGACGATGTAGTCGATCAGCTCGTTCTGGCTGACGTTGACTTCTTCCTTTTCGGCGATGGCGTCAAGGATGATCTCGTTCTGGAAAGCGCGCTCGGTGTTGGCCTTGACCTCGGCGCGGTGCTCCTCGGTGTCGTGCTCGCCTTCACCGTGGGCGTTTTCGGCGTTGAAGTGCTGCTCGAGCTGCTCTTCGACGATCGATTCCGGGACGGGAACCGCAACGAGCTCAACGAGCTTGTCCAGGACCTTGTCGCGGGCCTCGACGCCCTGCTCCACAACCTTGGACTCGGCAGCCTGCTTGGCGAGGTCCTCGCGGAGCTCCGCCAGGGTGTCGAATTCGCTGGCCAGCTGGGCGAAGTCGTCGTCGGCGACGGGGAGCTCGCGCTCCTTGACGGCCTTGACCGTGACCTTGACCTGGGCGGACTCGCCGGCGTGCTCGCCACCCACCAGGGTGGTGTCGAAGATGGCATCCTCGTCGGCGCTGAGGCCCGTGACGGCCTCGTCGAGGCCTTCAAGCATGGTGCCGGCGCCAACCTGGTAGGACAGGCCTGCTGCGGAGTCAACCTCGGCGCCGTCAATCGAGGCGGCGATGTCGATCGTCAGGAAATCCTTGTCCGCGGCCGGGCGGTCGACGGTCTTCAGGGTGCCGAAGCGGCCGCGGAGCTCGTCCAGGGCCTTGTCGACGTCGGCGTCGGACGACTCGGCGGCGGCGACCTCAACCTTGATGCCGGCGTAGTCGGGCAGTTCGATCTCGGGGCGGATGTCAACCTCGGCGTGGAACTTGAGCTCACCATCGGTGGCGGACGGGTCCGGAACCTCGGTGATTTCGACCTCGGGACGGCTCAGGGGGCGGATGCCCGTTTCCTGCACGGCAGCCTGGTACCAGCCGTTGAGGCCTTCGTTGATGGCCGTCTCCAGGACGTAGCCGCGGCCAACGCGCTGGTCAATGAGCTTGGAGGGGACCTTGCCCTTGCGGAAACCGGGGACCTGGATCTGCGAAGCAACAGTCTTGTATGCCTCTGCGATGCTGGGCTTCAATTCCTCAAAGGGGACCTCAACATTGAGCTTGACCCGCGTGGGGGTGAGGTTCTCGACAGCGCTCTTCACAGTCTAAGTACTCCTGGTGTGGGGGAATGGGGTTCTGCATTGCCACGGACTGGCAGTGCTTGCAGAGTCGGGGTGACAGGATTTGAACCTGCGACTTCCTGCTCCCAAAGCAGGCGCTCTAGCCAAGCTGAGCTACACCCCGTAAGTGCACAGAACAGTCTACGGTCATACTGTGCCGAATTGCACATTTGACACCGGGGCCCTGCATTAGGTTTAGTTGTATCCGGCCTGAACAGCCGACCGGAAGTTTTGCTGGATTTCCAGCATCACCCCGGGGACGTAGCTTAATGGTAAAGCCTCAGTCTTCCAAACTGATTACGCGGGTTCGATTCCCGTCGTCCCCTCCACCACAGCCGTCAGGCACACAGAGAAAGCCCCTCTCCGGAGGGGCTTTCTTCATGCGCGGCCCGGCGGAATCCGCTCAGGCCTGCTGGCACTGCGGGCACCAGTACAGTTTCCGGGCTCCCAGTTCCGTCAGCGCCACAGGGGTGCCGCAGTCGCGGCAGTCCAGTCCGTGCCTGCGGTAGACGAAGTGCGCCTCATCAGGGTCCGGAAGGACGTCCGGCTGCCCGTCCCAGTACCGGGGCGGCGTCGTAATAATCCGGCCGTCCCGGACGCCGTCGGACATCATCGCCACGGTGTCGTCCCAGAGGCGGCGGCCCGCGTCAGGTGACAGCCCGGCCCCGGGAAGCCAGGGATTGAGGCGCTGCCGGAACAGCAGTTCGGCGCGGTAGACGTTCCCGACGCCGGCAATCACCTTTTGGTCCATGAGCAGGGTTGCCAGGGGCGTGCGTCTGCCCGCCAGGGTGGCGGTGAAGGCGTCGCGGTCCCCCGGCAGGTTGCGCAGCGGGTCCGGGCCGAGGCGGGCTAGGACGCCTCCGGCCTCATCCCCGGTCATCGCCTCACAGGTGGTAGCACCGCGCAGGTCCGCCCAGCCGTGCCCGCTCACCAGCCGGACGCGGACGGCGCCCACCGGCGCCGGCGGCCCTGCGTATGCAGACGCGAGTGCAGGGACAGCAGCAGGCGCGGCGTCCGCAGGAAGAGCGCCTGCCGGGGCGTCGCCGTCGTCGTACACCTCCCGCTCCCCCACCTTCCGGGGCGCGCCGATGCTGGACGCGCCGCGGAAGGTGTCGTCCCCGCCGAAATCCCACGCGCCATAGAGGCCCAGGTGGACGTGCAGGACCAGGCCGTGGTCGAACTCGAGGAACAGGTGCTTCCCGTGGGCGGTCGCGGCCGTCATGACGTGCCCGTCCAACAACGCGGCGCCGGGCGCGAACCGTCCTTGCGGGCTCGAGACGCTCAGCCTCTCCCCCGCGAAAACGTCACCGAACTGGCGTGCCAGCCGGTGGACGGAGTGCCCTTCCGGCACTACTGAACAACCTCGCCGGTGCGCTCGTAGATGGCAATCTTGCCGATCCGGCGGACGTGGCGCTCGTCGTTGCTGAACGGCTCGGCCAGGAAGGCCTCGATGATGGCTGTTGCCTCGTCCACGCTGTGCTGGCGGCCGCCGACGGCAACCACGTTCGCATCGTTGTGTTCGCGGGCGAGCTGCGCCGTGGACAGGTTCCACGCCAGGGCGGCGCGCACGCCTTTGACCTTGTTGGCGGCAATCTGCTCGCCGTTGCCGGAACCGCCCAGGACGATGCCGAGGGCGTGGGTGCCGGCTTCCTGGTCGGCGACGACGGCGAGGGCGGCGTTGATGCAGAACGACGGGTAGTCATCCAGGGCGTCGTAGACCTTGGGTCCGTGATCCACCACCTCGTAGCCCTTGGCGCTGAGGTGGCTGACGAGGTGGGCGCTGAGCTCCATGCCGGCGTGGTCGGTGGCGATGTGCACGCGCGGGAAGTCAGAAAGGGTCACGGCGATTCCGTTCAGTTGCGGCGCCGGGCGGCGGCCGGGGGCGGTTGGGGGCTGTTCCAAGCCTACTAGGCCGGGCCTTTCGGGGCGGCGCCGGACCGCGCCGGGCGCCGCACTGCACTGTCGTGTTACAGCACTTGTTACAGCACCGTCGTGTGACAGCCCTGCGCCACATCTTCGTGTCACACAGCGGGTGCATCACCGTTCCGCCGGGCCCTGTCCGCCACCCGGGAAAGCGTACGGGCAATGTTGTCCGCCGAGGCGGCACTTCCGCCGCTCACGGCCAGCCGCCGGCCGTCCAGGCGGTCGACGACTACCGCGGGCCCGCTGCTGACCAGCAGCGCCGTGGTGTTGCCGTGGATCCGGTACCCCCACCCGCCGAAGTCGGCAGCCCGGACCTCCCGAGGTGTGGCAGCGTCGATGGCCGCGGCCGGAACGTCCATGACCCGGACGAACCCTGCCGCGAAGACCCGCAGCCCGCTGCGGTCAACCCGGATCCGGGCAAACAGGAACGCCGCCGTTACCAGGGCCGCGGCCACCAGGAGCGCAGCCAGCCAGGGCACGGCAAGGGTGAGGAGGGCCGCGGGCAGGAGTGTCGCGATGCCGAGCATGACGAAGATCGAGCTGCGGGCGTGCACCCAGAGGCTGATGCGGTCCCTGGCCAGTTCCGGATCCTGTTCCCGCTCGAGGGCCTGCCGTATGGCGAGGTCGTCGTCGACGGACCAGCGTTCGTCGGCCTTGAAGACAAAGCCCATGACAACCCCCAGGCCCAGGGCCGCGCCGCTTCCGAGGGCCAGGACCGTGGCATCAACGTGGGACTCGCGCGCGTCGGGCAGCCCCGTTTGGCCCACGAGCACAGCGGCGAGGACCGTGGTGATGAAGAGGCTCATGGATAGCCCGGCGCCCATCATGATGCGGCGCATCATCGCGGGGCGGGACAGCGGCACGGCCTGAAGCAGCACGGCCCAGCCGACCACCACGATCAGCGCCGCACCGGCGCCAGCGACGGCGGTGAACGGCGCGAAGTCGACGGCACCGGCGTCGGTCCAGCGGACGGCCAGCGGCTCGGGCAGGTCCGGCCGGACCAGCAGCGCACACACCACGAATCCGGCCGCCAGCATGAGGGGGAAACCGATGGCAAAGCGCAACGCCCTGACATCGACTGAATCCCGAAACTTTCCCATACTCCAACGCTACCCCCGCCTGCACGTGGAGCGATCCGGGCGCGGCGCGAACGCCCGAAACGGAAATTTGCGACGGAACTCGCGGCGGAAACCGGCCATCAGGACCGTCGCGGCGGCAGACATTGGGACAAGGATGCCTTGCCATCGGCCGCTGACGTGAAAGAATAATTTCACAGTATCGCCGGCGGCTGCGGCCGGCCGGCAGTATCCGACTCTTTTGGAGGCCCCCTTGCCCGGTATGAACCTGACCCGCGCCGAAGCCCGCGAGCGCGCCGCCCTGATCGACGTCGAGTCTTACGAGGTCAGCCTCGACCTGACGCGCGGCGAGAAAGTCTTCGGGACCACCACGGCCGTGAAGTTCACCGCCAAGCCGGGGTCTTCGACCTTCATCGACGCCGTGACCCACGCGGTGCACAGCGTGAGCCTCAACGGCCGCGAACTGGATCCGGCAGAGGTCTCAGACGGCGTACGGATCCAGCTGCCGGACCTGGAGGCCGAGAACCACCTCCTCGTGGTCGCGGAGGCGCCCTACATGAACACCGGCGAAGGCCTGCACCGCTTTGTGGATCCGGTGGATAACGAGGTCTACCTGTACACGCAGTTCGAGGTCCCGGATTCGCGGCGCATGTTCGCCGTGTTCGAACAGCCCGACCTCAAGGCCAGCTTCACGTTCACCGTCACCGCCCCTTCACACTGGGACGTGGTCTCCAACTCCCCCACCCCGGTGCCGGTGGAGACCATCCCCGGCGAGGACGGCAGCGCCCGCTCCGTCTGGGAATTCACGCCCACGCCCCGGCTCTCCTCATACGTCACGGCCCTGATCGCCGGGCCGTACCAGTCGGTCCGCAGCGAGGTCACCTCGGCGGAGGGCCGCGTCACCCCCCTGGGTATCTTCGCCCGCAAGTCACTCATGCAGTACCTGGATGCGGACAACATCTTCGAACTCACCCGGCAGGGCTTTGAGTTCTTCGAGGCGCAGTTCGGCTGCCCGTACCCGTTCGAGAAGTACGACCAGCTCTTCGTACCGGAGTTCAACGCCGGCGCCATGGAAAATGCCGGCGCCGTCACCATCCTGGAAGGCTACGTCTTCCGCGGCAAGGTCGCCGACGCCCAGGTGGAGCGCCGCGCCATCACCGTGCTGCACGAGCTCGCACACATGTGGTTCGGCGACCTCGTCACGATGCGCTGGTGGAACGATCTCTGGCTCAACGAGTCCTTCGCCGAGTACATGTCCCACCTGGCCGCCGTGGAGAACACCGAGTTTGCCCACGCCTGGACGACGTTCGCCTCCATGGAGAAATCCTGGGCCTACCGCCAGGACCAGCTTCCCACCACGCACCCGATCTTCGCCGAGATCAACGACCTCCAGGACGTCGAGGTGAACTTCGACGGCATCACCTACGCCAAGGGCGCCTCGGTGCTGCGCCAGCTCGTCGCCTGGGTGGGCCCGGAGGAATTCATGTCCGGCGTCCGCGAGTACTTCAGCAAGCACGCCTGGCAAAACACCGAGCTCAGCGACCTCATGGCCGAACTCGAGAAGGCCAGCGGCCGCGACCTGGAAAGGTGGGGCCAGCTCTGGCTGGAGACCGCCGGCGTCAACACCCTGACACCGGAAATCACGGCAGGGGCGGACGGCACCATCAGTTCCTTCGCGATCGTGCAGTCGGCGGTCGAGAGCGAGCCGACGTTGCGGCCGCACCGCCTCGCCGTCGGCTTCTATGACCTCAACAGCGCCGGCAAGCTGGAGCGCGTCCACCGTGAGGAGCTCGACGTCGACGGCGAGCGCACCGAGGTTCCCGCCCTGGCCGGGCTTGCCCGGCCAGACCTGATCCTGCTCAACGACGACGACCTCGCCTACGCCAAGGTCCGGCTCGATCCGACGTCCCTCACCACGGCCACGGCCCACCTCAAGGACTTCAACCAGAGCCTCCCCCGCACCCTGGTGTGGGGCTCGGCCTGGGACGCGGCGCGCGACGGCGAAACCCCGGCCCGCGGCTACGTGGACCTGATCCTGTCCAACATTGCCGAGGAATCCGATTCCTCCGTGATCCTGGTCCAGCTCCGCCAGCTTGCCACCACGCTGGCCTTCTACGTGGCCGAGGAGCACAAGGAAGCCACCGCAGTGGCCGCGGCCGACACCCTGTGGGACCTGGCCTCGACCGTGCCGGCCGGCTCCGACGCCCAGCTGCAGTTCGTGAAGTCCTACGCCCTGCTGGCCCGCAGCGCCGGGCAGCTGGATACGGTGTCCGGGTTGCTGGACGGCTCCCGCACGCTCGACGGGCTGACCGTTGACCAGGACCTGCGGTGGGAGTTGCTGGCGTGCCTCGTGGCAGGTGGCCGCGCCGGACAGGAGCGGATCGACGAGGAACTCGCGCACGACAACACCTCCAACGGCCAGAACGCGGCAGCTCTGGCGAAGGCGGCCATTCCCACCCCTGAGGCCAAGGCCGAAGCCTGGGAATCGATTGTGGTCAAGGGCGATCTGTCCAACGCCCTGCAGGGCTCGGCCGTGACCGGTTTCACCCGGGTCCTGGACACCTCCCTCTTGGAGCCCTACGCCGAGAAGTACTTCGAGGCCGTCCCGGAGATCGTGGCCAACCGCACCCACGCGCTGGCCCAGCAGATCGTCGTCGGGCTCTACCCGGCCCTGCTCACCACGCAGGCCACTGTGGACCGGACCGATAAGTTCCTGGCCTCGCTGCCGGAAGACAGCTCCGCGCTGCGCCGGATGATGCTGGAAAACCGCGACGGCGTGGTCCGGTCCCTGCGCGCCCGCCAGGCCGACGTCGGCTAGGACGCGTTTTCCCGGAGTCCCGGCGCCGCCCTCCGGCGGCACCGGGACTCCGGCGTTTAAGCGCCACTAAACTGGCGTCATGAGCCTTGACGAACACCGCTACGCGCTGACTGTCCGCTGGACCGGGAACCTCGGGTCCGGGACGTCCTCCTACCGCGGCTATTCACGGGACCACGACGTCGAGATCCCCGGGCTGCCGGTGCTGCGCGGCTCGGCCGATCCGACATTCCATGGTGACCGCCAGCGCTACAACCCCGAGCAGCTCCTCCTTGCGGCGCTCTCGCAATGCCACATGCTCTCTTTCCTGCACGTGGCCGTGAAGCATGGCGTGGTGGTGACCGGCTATGAGGACCGGGCCGAGGGGCTAATGCGGACCAACCGGGACGGCAGCGGCCAATTCGAGTCCGTCACGCTCAAGCCCCGCGTGACGGTGGCGGAACCTGCGGCCCCGGAGCTTCTCGAGGAGCTCCATGCCGAGGCCAACAAGGTTTGCTTCATTGCCCGCAGCGTCAACTTTCCCGTGCTGCACGAGCCCGTGCCCGTGGCGGAACCGGCCTGATCGCCCAAGCGGCGGCAGCTCAGGCGGGCTGCGCCCGGTACGCGGCCAGGAGTGTCCGCTCCGTGTCCGGGCGCAGGCCGGCCTTGCGTTCACGGGTAAGGCCGCGCCGGCGTTCGTCCTCGAGGGTGTCGCGCAGGGTCTGTGTCCAGGGCCGCAGCCGCAGCCCGGCACCCCGGGCGGCGCTGTTGCTGCGGGCCGAGAAGCCGTCATGACCTGGCGGCAGCCATAACGGCAGCGAGTCGGGCACGGCCCAGTAGTTCACGCCGTGCCCGGCCAGCCATTCCCCCGGGGCCGCCACCGTCCGGGCCTTCCCGCCGGCCAGTTGCCGGCATGCTTCCAGATAGGCGGCAAACAGCACCGGCTCGCCGACGGCGTTCAGGGCCCCGGTGACGTTTGACTCCGCCGCGGCCACGATCCAGGCCGCGAGGTCCCGCACATCGATGATCTGGGTGGAGTCGGCGGGGATGTCAGGGACCAGGACCGGATCGTCGTCCCGGGCGAAGCGGGCGGGCCAATACCCGTACCGGTCGGAGCCGTCACCGGGTCCGCCGATCAGCCCGGCGCGGCACAGGTGCGACTTGTCCGCTGCCAGCGCACGCGCCCACTGTTCAATCGCGGTCTTCGCTTCGCCGTAGTTTTCCATCGTCAGCGCCGTGCCCGGGGCCAGGGGCGGGAGCACCTGCGCATCTTCGGCCGTGCCGGCAACCGAATGGTCCGCGTAGACCGAGCAGCTGGAGACGACGGTCATGCCCGGAATTGAGGGCTTGCCGGGCTATTTCGGCGGAGAGAAAGGCTGTGCCGCCAAGGATGAGGATGCGCATGGGTGCCACGGTACGGCGCTAATGTTGAAGGGGAACAGAGTGTTATGCGGCCGGCGAACGCCGGCCCCGTAGCTTACAACTGCAAGGAGCAAACCCTACCGATGTACAGCATGACAGCCGTCGAGCCCATCACGCCGCAGGAAATTTCGGCGATCAACCTGCCGGGCGTCCTCATCAGCATCGGCGTCGGCGTTGCGGTGTGGCTGGTGGCATCCTTTCTGATCTCCGGAATCACCAAGCGTGTCGCCGAGGGCAGCACCTTCTTCAAGAAGCGGCACTTCCGCTGGGTGACTCCGGCCCTGCGGGCACTGGACCATGAACGCCGGGTCCAGCGCGCCAACACGATCGGTGCGCTGCTCAGGAGCGTGGTGGGCGTCCTGGTCGCTGCATTCACCATCATGTATGTGCTCAACAACCTGAACGTAAACATTGCACCGCTGCTGACCAGCGTCGGGATCCTCGGTATCGCCATCGGCTTCGGGGCCCAGCAGCTGATCCGCGACTTCCTGGCCGGCATCTTCATCACGCTCGAGGACCAGTACGGAATCGGCGACATCATCGAGACCTCCGAGGTGGTGGGCGTCGTGGAGTCCATGAACCTGCGGATCACCCGGGTCCGGGCTGACGACGGCGCCATCTGGTACCTGCGCAACGGCGAAATCCTGCGCGTGGGCAACCGTTCGCAGGGCAATTACATCGCACCGACCGCCCCGCCGGCCGACGAGGCCGATGCCACGCCGCAGCAGCAGGCCGGAGAATAGAGAAATGACGATTCCCAGCGCCGGTGAACCCCGGCAGCCCCGCCAGTTGCTGCAGAACGATCCGTTCAGCCAGCCCGGCTACACCGACAACTTCTACGACGCCGTGGGCGGCCACGAAACCTTCGTCAAACTCATCGACGTGTTCTACGACGGCGTCGCGAGCGATCCGCTGCTGCGCCCCATGTACCCGGAAGAAGACCTCGGCCCCGCCAAGCGGCGCTTCCTGATGTTCCTGGAACAGTATTGGGGCGGCCCGACGACCTACGGCGAGGAGCGCGGGCACCCCCGTCTGCGGATGCGCCACATGCCCTTCCGCGTGACGCCGGAGGCCAAGGAACGCTGGCTGCACCACATGCGCACCGCGGTGGATGCCCTGGCGCTTCCGCCGCTGTACGAGGGAACGCTGTGGGACTACATGGAGCGGGCAGCCCTCTCCATGGTCAACAGCCCGTCGGAGGCCTAATCCCCGTCGCGTCCGGAAGCAGGATCAGCGCCGCCCGGTGCCCGCGGCCAGCGCGGCGCGCCCGTTGCCGGCGCCGTGCACGAGGAACGCGATGAGCAGGAACGCGGCGAGCACCTGCGCCGTCGTCGTCAGCGCGGCCGGCCACCCGCCGTCGAGCGTCGGGTCGAGGAAGTCGTAGACGTACCAGCCGTCGATCCCGCCGCGCACCCACGAGAAGGCCAGGAAGGCGGTCGGGTAGCTGAGCCACACCAGCGGCCGCCACCATCTGCCGCGCAGTGTCTTCGTGACGAGGATCCAGTCGAGGACGACGAACAACGGAGCCAGGCGATGGTGTGCCAGCTGGGGCCAGTACATGTCCCAACTCCACCACGGTTCACCCGGCGGGGCGACGAGCACCGCGTAGATTATGCCCGTCATCACCAGATAGAAAACAAGTGCGCCGAAAACGTGGTCCCACCACCCCGGAAGCCGTGTCCGCTGCCAGGCGGCGGACGCGATGAGCACTAGCCCGAGGGCGAGGTTCGACTGGACGGTGAATTCCGAATAGAGCTGGAAGACGTCGACGTCGTTGCCGGGCAGCGTCGCGTCGTACGTCCTCCGGGCGACGGCAAAGAGTACGAAGATTCCCACCGCGGCTCGGGGCAGGCGGATCCACGTCCGGTCCGGATGCAGCGCATCATTGAAGCCAAAGTGTCGCCCGATTGGGGGATCCAGCACCGACACACCGCTCATGCGCCCAGTATGGCAGGCCGGTCAACGCGGGGACGGGCGGCGACGGCGATCCGGGATTCCGCCTCCGGCTACCAGAGTCCTAAAGTCCGGAACCCGTCCGGACCAGCACGTGGCCGCGGGTGCCGCTGAGCCGGAACCAGCGCCCGGCCCGGAAGAGCCGCTGGTCGCCGTCGGCGAGGAAGCCCAAGGTGAGCGCGGCGAACGCGGCACCGGCCGGGAGGCCGCCGGCGTCGGGCAGTTCACGGCCCCAGACCGTTGCCCGGGCGTTGTTGACGATCAGCGCGCCCGGCTTGTCCGGGATGATCGCGGCGATCTCCCGGATGCCGGCCTCGGCGGCGTCCCGCAGGGCGGTGTCCCGGAGGGTACCGAGCGGTTCCCAGCCGGCACGCGGCGCCCCGATCCCGGCCCACGACTCGCTGACGGTCATCGGCGGCACGGGAAGTTCGACGTCGGTCTCCCCCGCCCGTGCCAAACGGTCCAGTACGGCGGACAGCGGCACGGTCACGTCAGTGTCCGCCGGCTGTGCCAGCGCCATGGTCCGCAAGCCCAGGATGGTGGGCGTGGATTCGCCGAGGAGCCGGGGCCGCAGGACGCAGACGTAGGCGGCCAGGACCGGGCCCGCGGCTTGGAGCCGGATGGCGCCGTCGTCGATGGACCTGGCGCGCGTCGCGAAGGTGCGAAGGTCGGCGAGGTCACGGGGATCGGTGAACTGCAGGGGCTGGGTTAGGACATCAGACACACTACCGACTCTACCGGCTGCGCTTCTTTGGAGCGGCCCGGGCGTCCGTCTAGAGTCAGAGCATGACTGAAGCCGAAGCCGGACTGCGGGGACTTCCCACGCAGGACCCCACCTCCTCGCTCATCGAACTCCTCAACCTCGGCGAGCTTGAGGGCGCACGGACCGACGAGGACATCTTCATGGGTCCCTCCCAGCGGCAGCCGCGGCAGCGCGTCTTCGGTGGCCAGGTGCTGGCGCAGTCCCTCATTGCCGGCAGCCGCACTGTCGATCCGGACCGCAGCGTGCACTCCATGCACGGCTATTTCCTCCGACCGGGCGACGCCAACCAGCCGATCACCTTTGGGGTGCAGCGCCTGCGCGACGGCCGGTCCTTCTCGGCCCGCCGGGTCCACGCCTATCAGGAGGGCATGCCCATCCTGTCGATGATCGCCTCCTTCCAGGCCGAGGACGAAGGGATCGAGCACCAGTCGGAGATGCCGGCCGGCATCCCGGACCCCGAATCGCTGCCCAGCACCGCCGACCTGCTGGGGAAGTTCGACCACCCCGTGGCCCGGCACTGGGCCTATGAGCGGCCCTTCGATATCCGACACGTCGACCCTGCCCTGTACGTTTCGGCCCACGGGCCCAAGGAAGCGCGCAACGCCGTCTGGATGAAGACCTTCGGCCCGATGCCCGACGACGCCGGCCTGCACCGGGCCGCCCTGGCCTATGCGAGCGACTACACCCTGCTGGAGTCGGTTCTCCGCAGGCACGGGATGAGCTGGATTACGCCCGGGATGTCCGTGGCGAGCCTGGACCACGCCATGTGGTGGCACCGCCCGGTCCGGGTGGACGAATGGCTCTTGTACGTCCAGGAGTCCCCCAGCGCCCAGGGTGCGCGGGGCCTGGCCACGGGCAAGATCTTCAGCCGCGACGGCCGGCACGTGGCAACGGTGGCGCAGGAAGGCATGATCCGCGTCCCGAGACCCTAAGATCACACAACACGACGCGGCTTAACGCAGAAGGCGGGCTCCCCC
>NZ_BAAAQB010000035.1:81638-91157 GCF_039531445.1 Arthrobacter humicola
GCGCTCCACCTTGTTCTCCTCGTAGGATTCGAAGTTGCCCTCGAACCAGTACCACTTGGACGGGTTCTCCTCGTCGCCTTCGTAGGCGAGGATGTGGGTGGCCACCCGGTCCAGGAACCAGCGGTCGTGCGAGACGACGACGGCGCAGCCCGGGAATTCGAGCAGGGCGTTTTCGAGGCTGCTGAGGGTTTCGACGTCGAGGTCGTTAGTCGGTTCGTCGAGGAGCAGCAAGTTGCCGCCCTGCTTGAGGGTCAGCGCCAGGTTGAGGCGGTTGCGCTCACCGCCGGAGAGCACCCCGGCCTTCTTCTGCTGGTCCGGGCCCTTGAAGCCGAAGGCGGCAACATAGGCACGGGACGGCATTTCGACATGGCCGACCTGGATGTAGTCAAGGCCGTCGGACACGACCTCCCACAGGGTCTTGTTGGGGTCGATGCCGCCGCGGCTCTGGTCCGCGTAGGAGATCTTGACGGAGTCGCCGATCTTCAGTTCGCCGCCGTCGAGCGGCTCCAGGCCCACGATGGTCTTGAACAGGGTGGACTTGCCGACGCCGTTGGGGCCAATGACGCCGACGATGCCGTTGCGGGGCAGGCTGAAGGACAGTCCGTCGATCAGCGTGCGGTCATCGAAGCCCTTCTGGAGGTCCTTGGCTTCCAGCACAAGTCCGCCGAGGCGCGGTCCCGGCGGGATCTGGATCTCTTCGAAGTCGAGCTTGCGGGTGCGGTCTGCCTCGGCAGCCATTTCCTCGTAGCGGGCCAGACGGGCCTTGGACTTGGTCTGGCGCCCCTTGGCGTTGGACCGGACCCATTCGAGTTCCTCGGTGAGGCGCTTGGCCTGCTTGGCGTCCTTCTTGCCTTGGACTTCCAGGCGGGCACGCTTCTTCTCCAGGTACGTGGAGTAGTTGCCCTCGTACGGGTAGAGGTGGCCGCGGTCCACTTCGGCGATCCATTCGGCCACGTGGTCAAGGAAGTAGCGGTCGTGGGTGACAGCGAGGACGGCGCCGGGGTAGCTGGAGAGGTGCTGCTCCAGCCACAGCACGCTTTCGGCATCGAGGTGGTTGGTGGGCTCGTCGAGAAGCAGCAGGTCCGGCTTCTGCAGCAGGAGCTTGCAGAGGGCGACGCGGCGGCGCTCACCGCCGGAGAGCAGGGTGACATCGGCGTCGGCCGGCGGGCAGCGCAGGGCGTCCATGGCCTGTTCCAGCTGGGAATCGATGTCCCAGGCGTCGGCGGCGTCGATCGCTTCCTGCAGCTGACCCATTTCCTCGAGGAGGGCGTCGTAGTCAGCATCGGGGCTGGCCATTTCCTCGGAGATCTCGTTGAAGCGCTGGATCTTGCCGTAGATTTCACCGACGCCTTCCTGGACGTTGCCCAAGACGGTCTTGTCTTCGTTCAGCGGCGGCTCCTGCAGCAGGATGCCGACCGTGTAGCCGGGGCTGAGCCGGGCCTCGCCGTTGGAGGGAGTGTCCAGGCCTGCCATGATCTTGAGAATGGTGGACTTACCGGCACCATTCGGGCCGACAACGCCAATCTTGGCCCCCGGGAAGAAGGACATGCTTACGTCATCGAGGATGAGTTTTTCGCCGACAGCCTTACGGGCCTTGGTCATTGTGTAGATAAATTCCGCCATGCCTACAAATCTAGTGGCTCGGCCGGGATAACTCACATTCCAGACGACCCCAATCGGTCCTTTGACGATGCTGGAGGACGCCGGCGGGCATTGGACGGAGCTGCCCGGAATCCCCGCGCCAATCAGGGACGCGGATATCGTCGCTTCCTGGCTCGCCGCCGGCGCCTTGCCGGGATTCAGGCCGCCGCCCCTTTCAGTTCGCCGGTTTCCCGGTCCACTTCCTCTTCTTCACCGGGCGCCTCATCGATGTACGTCGCGTCGTCGGGGCCGCCGTCGCTGTGTCCGTCGGCATCACCGGACTCCGTCGGCGCTGAGCCGCCATCCCCGTCCCCGGCACCGGGCGCGCCGGGTGCGCCCGGCCCGGCGGCCGTCTGGGTTCCGGCTCCGGCCGTGCGCGTGAAGTTGGCGGATCCCCACATGAGGTCGTGGCCAACGGACTCGGCGTCGATTTCTGCGGCATGGTAGATCCGGCCGTCTTTTTCCCAACTCCGCATCTTTAGCCTGCCAACGACAATGACCCGCTGGCCCTTCTTGACGCTGCAGCCCAGATTGCCAGCCAATTGCCGGTAGCCCTGGACGGTGAACCAGTTGGTGTTGCCATCCACCCAGGTGCTGGTCGCCCGGTCGTAACGGCGGTCGGTGGCGCCGAGCCGAAAGGACGCCGTGGCCACGCCACCGGGGGTGGTAGAGCTTCTGATCTCCGTGGCCACGAAGCCGCGGACCGTAATGTTGTCACTCATTCTCATGTCCTGTCTCGAGTTGTCGTGCCCTGGCGGGCAGTTCCAGCATCCTGCGCTGGACGGTCGCCGGGGAGGGCCCGGCTGAGCCATGTGGAAAACCTGCCGCCGGCACCCGCACCGGGGAGGTGTTGGGGAGGAGTTGGCGAGCGGCCCGGACTACCGACAAGCCCGGGGCGGGCGTTGACCGTCGGCGGCCGTCCGGCACTGTAAACTTTTTGAGGCGTCCCCGGCAGCAGCCGGCGGCAGCCAACGTGCCCCAGTAGCTCAGGGGATAGAGCAGCGGCCTTCTAATCCGCCGGTCGGGGGTTCGATTCCCTCCTGGGGCACAAGAAGAGCGGCTCTGGGCTGCGGACTTCCGCAGCCCAGAGTCCCATCAGGGACCTGGCCGCCACCGCAAAAACCGCCACCGCGCATCACGGCCACACTCCCCCGCATCCGGCTGCGGTTCCCCATCCGCCTGCGCCGGGGCGTCAGATCCACTTGTTGTGTTTGAACGCCAGGTACAGGATCAAGCCCATGACCACCATGAGCCCGAGTGCCATCGGATAACCGAAGAACCAGTCGAGCTCGGGCATGAGCCGGAAGTTCATGCCGTAGATTGACGCGATCAGCGTCGGGGCGAACAGAATCGCAGCCCACGACGAAATCCGCTTGACCTGCTCGTTCTGGGCGAAGCTCGACTCCGTCAAGAGGCGCATTTCATCGTTTTGCCGTTGTGCCACGAGCGCGGCGTTGACTGCCAGCGCATTCTGCAGCAGCGCACGGAACGCTGCCACCCGTTCCCCGAGCCTGAGGGCATGGTCCAGGACATCGCGGAAGTGGTCCTGCAGTTCGGGATCCGGCACCCCGTCCGGTCCGCCCGCCATGAGTGTCTGCAGGATTCCGGCAAGAGGGGCTGTGGCGCGCTGGAACCCGATGACCTGACGGGAGAGCTCATAGATCCTGCGTGACACGCCGGGATCGGCCGCGAACAGATCATCTTCGATTTCATCGATGTCGTTTTCCAGCCCGGCGGCGACCGGCTCGTACTCGTCCACCACCTGGTCCACGATCGCGTACAGCACCGCATCCGGTCCTAGCGCCAGGAAGTCCGGCTCGGACTCCATGCGCCGGCGTACCCGGGCCAGATCCGGCGACTCGGCACGGCGGACGGTGACGACGAAGTCCGGGCCGGCGAAGACATGGATCTCGCCGAACTCGACCTTCTCCACATCATCCAGATACCGGGCCGGCCGAAGAACCAGGAACAAGGTTTCGCCGTAGTGCTCCAGTTTCGCCCGCTGGTGGCCGGCGAGCGCATCCTCCACGGCCAGGTGGCTCAGGTCGAATTCCTCGGCCACCGATCGCAGCTCGTCAGGTTCGGGCCGGTAGAGCCCGATCCACGCCATGCCCTGGCGCTGCCGCAGCAGGAAATACGTCTCCTCGAGATCCTCCGGGTCGGCGGTCCGGCGACCGTCCACATAAACAGCGTTGTCAATGATTGTCACGGCCGCGCCTCCTCTTCAAGGCTTCCCTTGGCTGTGACGTTATACCGTGCCCGCCCCGGTGCCAACAACCCGCCATCAGCCATCAGCACGCTTAGTATTGAGGGGACAGGCAGGGCACCAGGGAACGCCTGTGCTCCCTGCCCGCAACCGAAAGGTACGGCCGCCATGACCCAGACACCCCGCGGATTTGATCCCAACGATTCCTACGACGCCCCGACCACCCAGTACCCGAGGGCCGCTGACCGCGCGTCCGGATCCGCTGAGGAAGGCGCCAACACCGGAATCCAGTCCGGCCCGGACCTTGGTTCTCCGGCTCCGGCTGCCCCGGCCGCGGCGACGGGGATAGAAACGCCCCGGCCAGAGACGCCCGGAACACCGGCGCCCGCACCGGAGGCGCGCCAGGTCACCCGTGCGGGAATGGTCTGGGCCGCGGTTGCCTGCGCGCTGGTGGTGCTGATCCTGCTTATCGCCTTCATCCTGCAGAACCAGGAATATGTGCAGGTCAAGTTCTTTGGCCTCACGGGCTCGGTCCCGCTGGGCATTGCACTGTTCATCGCGGCCGTTGGCGGCGGCGTGCTGGTCGCGATCGCCGGCGCCGCCCGCATCATCCAACTGCGCCTGGCCGCGCATCGTCAGCGTGCCGGCCGTCAGTCCGGCGCCGGCGCGCGCACGCGCTGACGCCGGCGGGGGGCTAGCCTGTTTCCATGGGCGGAGCAGAACCCCGGGGCCCGGAAGCCATCACCACCGCGGCGGCGGACTGGCCCGACGTCGAGCGCCTCTTTGGCGGCCGCGGCGAACCGTCGCGTTGCTGGTGCCGGTTCTTCGCCCTCACCGGAAAACAGTGGTCCGCGTCCACCCCCGAACAGCGGAAAGTCCAGTTGCGCGACAAGTTCGACGGCGGCGGCCCGGCCCCGGGGGTGCTCGCCTTCCGCGGCGGGAACCCGGTGGGCTGGTGCGCCGTCGAGGCCCGCGGGTGCTATCCCAGGATCGTCCGCTCGAAGGTCTTGACGGCGACGGGGTCTGACATGGCCCGGGATCATGGCGGGAATCAGGTGTGGTCCGTGAGTTGTTTTGTTGTCTCCCCCGGCCAGCGCCGGACCGGCGTGGCGCGGGCGCTGCTCGCGGCCGCCGTCGAGCACGCCTTTGCCCACGGAGCCACGGTGGTGGAGGGCTGTCCGGTCGATCCCGCGCAACGGCCCAAGGCCGGTCCGGCAGACCTTTACCACGGCACGCTGGGGCTCTTCCTGGCCGCTGGCTTCGAAGTGGTCAGCGACGCGGTGCCGGGACGCGCCGTCGTCCGCCTCACGGCGCCTCTGACGGGTACGGACCCCACGACCAGCCGACCTACGGCAGCGTCAGGATGACCGGGCCGTCCTTCGTGATGGCAACCGTGTGCTCGCTGTGCGCGGCGCGGCGCCCGTTCGCGGACCGGAGGGTCCACTCGTCCTCGTCATGGTAGTAGTCGTCCTTGCGGCCGAGAATGAGCATCGGCTCAATGGCGATCACAAGGCCCTCGGTCAGTTTGATGCCGCGGCCGGGCCGGCCGTCGTTGGGCACGTGCGGCTCGGCGTGCATGGTCCGGCCGATCCCGTGGCCGCCGTGGTCGGCAAGGAGCCCGTACCCCGCCCGGCGCGCTTCCCCGCCGATCGCGTAGCCCAGATCGCCCATCTTGTTCCCGATCCGGGCAGCCTCGATCCCCCGCGCCAGGGCGGCGTCCGTGGCGTCGATAAGGGCCTGATCCACGGGGGCCGCCGTGCCGACGACGAAGCTGACGGCGGCATCGCCGCACCAGCCGTCCAGGAACGCGCCACAGTCCACGCTCAGCAGATCCCCGTCCTGCAGCCGGTAGCCGTTGGGAATGCCGTGCACGACGGCGTCATTGACGCTCGTGCAGATGACCCCGGGAAACGGGACGGATGCCCACCGGGGCCGGTAGTTCAGGAACGCCGGCGTGGCACCGGCGTCGGCGATGGACGCCGCGGCGACCTCGTCCAGTTCCTTGAGCGAGACACCGACTGCGGCGGCGTCCCGGACCCGGCCCAGCGTGGTGGCGACCACCCGGCCGGCCTCGCGCATCAGGGCGATCTCTTCGGGACTCTTGATCATGGACATGGGTTTCCTTCCGACGCGGATCCGCGGCTTGCTGGCTTCAACTCTAAAGCCCGCCGCAGGATGTCTACAGTGGCCTCATGGCCACCACCGAACTGATTGATGCGATCCGCGGCCGTCTGCAGGCTGCCGCCGATCCCGGCCGCGCCGCCGGGGCACAAGCCTATATGAGGTCGCAGATGCCGTTTCTGGGCGTGCGGGTTCCCGAAGTCCGCAGAATCGTCAAAGAGCACCCTCCGGGCAGCATCGCGGAATTGCGGTCCGCAGTGCTCGAACTGTGGCGGGACTCCGGCTGTCGTGAGGAACGCTATGCGGCGATCGAACTCACCGGGCTGAAACTCGCGGCCCGGGAGCTCGGCATGCTGGCCGTGTACGAGGAAATCATCCGCACCGGGGCTTGGTGGGACCTGGTGGACGGGGTGGCGCACCGGCTGGGCGGGCTCCTGCAGGCGCACCGGGCAGAACTGACGCCGGTCCTGGGGCGCTGGAGCAAGGACGAGGACTTCTGGATCCGGCGGGCCTCCATCACGGCGCAGCTCGGGGCGAAGGCTGCCACGGACACGGCCCTCCTGACCGCCGTGATCGAGGCCAACCTGGGCGATCAGGAGTTCTTCATCCGGAAGGCGATCGGGTGGGCGCTGCGCCAGTACGCCAGGACGGACCCGGACTGGGTGGTGGCGTTTGTGCAGCGGCACCGGGACGAGCTCAGTCCGCTCTCCCGCAGGGAAGCGCTGAAGAACCTGCCGCCTGGCTGATCCAGACCGGACAAACAGATCTAGATGATCGGCCGTGTGGTGACGGGCTCGTCCGACTTGCTGAACAGCAGCTTGGTCTTCGGGTCCAGGAAGATCAGGTACAGCGCAAAGAGCAGGGCGATGATGGCCGCGGCGTTGCGGGCGAGCGCCAGGGCCAGGCCGAGGTCGGCGGTCTGCAGGTACGGGAAGACGTCCAGCTGGTCCGAGATCGCGTACACCATGAAGAAGGACACGATGAAGTAGAGCGCCTTGACCTGCCAGTCATCGCGGATGCCCGTGACCGCGAACAGCGGAATGAGCCAGACGATGTACCAGGACTGGATCATCGGGGACAGGAGCACGACGGCGGCGAACGCCAGGGTGAGACGGCGCATCAGACGGTCGTAGTCACCGCGGAAGATCTGCCAGGCGACGATCCCGACGGCGACCAGCTTGCCGGCGTCGAACGCCCACTTGGCCAGTCCCCAGCCGTCCAGGCCGAACGCGTTGGAGATGGAGGCGACGACCAGGCCCATCAGACCCACGGGCGCGTACCAGATCCAGATGCTGCCCGGGGCGGACAGGCCGTTGATCCAGCCGAAGCCGAAGCCGTTGACCCGGCTCATGAGGTACAGCAGGGCCAGGCTGATGCCGGCCGTGAGGCCCCAGAAGAGAAACTTGCGGGGCCAGCTGGCGTTCTTTCCCGCCCAGAGCAGGCCGATGAACGGCAGGAAGACGATCGTGATGGGCTTCACCGCAATGGAGAGCGTGACCAGCACGATTCCGCGGATGACCCGGCGGGTTGCGCAGTAATACAGTCCGGCCAGGGCCAGCCCGATCATAAGGGCGTCGTTATGCACGCTGGCGATGAAGTTGGTGAGGAACAGCGGGTTGGCGGCCGTCAGCCACAGGGCCCGGTTCGGGTTCACCCCGTGGAGTTCGGCCAGTTTCGGCACGTAGATCACGCACAGGACGATGCCCACCAGCGCGGCCATCCGGAAGAGCATGATGCTGCCCTCGGGGTTCACGTTGGTGGCCCAGACCACGAACTGCTCGATCCACAGGAAGAGCTGGCCGTACGGAACGGGCGCCTCGGTCCACATCTTGTCCGCGCCGAGCTGGAAGTAGTTGGACAGCGCCGAAATGCCGTTTTCGTAAGGGTTGAACCCCTCCACCATGAGCCGGCCCTGGCCGATGTAGGCGTAGACGTCCCGGCTGAAAAGCGGCACGGAGAACATCAGCGGCAAGCCCCACGCCACGGTCGCCTGGAGCGTGGCCTTGCGGGCCCCCGGTCCCCAGACCCGGACGCGCTGGCCCAGCCGCAGCCAGGCGCGGACCAGGAGCATGCCGCCGAAGGCCAGCAGGACAATGGACAGGGCGACGCCGATGGCTTCGGTGCGCATCCAGATGAACAGCGGAACGCGGCGGAGCCCGGACACGGGGGCGAGCCAGCCGACGCCGATCGAACCGATCGCCATGAACAACGATCCGAGGAACCCGGCAAGGATCGGGGACCGGGGGTTGTCGACTTCGTCAACGGCAGCGGGGCGGAGGTCAGCCGTGCCGAGGTCAGCAGGGCGGGATCCGGCCTCGCGGGTCTCAGTCGTACGGGAGTCAGTCGGGCGGGACGTACCGGCAGCCGTTTCCCCCGCCGCAGGCACAGGCGCCGTCATGTCAGGATCGTCCAATCTGTCGTGGGCCATTTTTCCGCCCGCAGTCGGCCGAATTGTCCGGCCCGGGGCACGCCGGCTTGACGAAATACTTCGACGGCCGCGTACCCGAAATCCTAGCACCGGACGGCCCTGTGACGTCGGAACGGTAGGCTGGGCGGGTGCCTATAACTAACGAACGCATCGTCTGGATCGACTGCGAAATGACCGGCCTGGACACCAAGAACGACGCCCTGATTGAGGTCGCCGCCCTGGTGACCGATTCGGAGCTCAACATCCTGGGTGAGGGCGTCGACGTCGTCATCAAGCCCGACGACGCCGCGCTGGCCCAGATGAACGACTTCGTCCGGGACATGCATACCCGGTCAGGCCTCCTGGCGGAGCTCCCGCACGGCAAGACCATGGCCGAAGCGCAGGCCGCCGTGCTCGACTACATCAAGAAGTGGGTGCCGGACCCCAGGAAGGCCCCGCTCGGCGGCAACTCGGTGGGCACCGACCGCGTGTTCCTGGTCCGCGACATGCCCGAGGTGGTGGAGCACCTGCATTACCGGGTCATCGACGTGAGCACCATCAAGGAACTCTCCCGCCGCTGGTTTGCCCGGGCCTACTTCCAGTCCCCCGCCAAGATGGGCGGACACCGGGCGCTTGGTGACATCAAGGACTCCATCGACGAACTCCGCTACTACCGCGAGGCGGTGTTCGTCCCCGCGCCCGGTCCGGACAGCGCCACGGCGCAGCGGATCGCCAAGCGCGTCATGGGCGACGGCCCGGCTGAGGGCACCCCGGCGGAGTCCACCCAGGCCGAGTAGCGGCACCCGGGACCGTGGCGCGGAAAAGTAATCTGCGCCACGTTTGGCGGAAATTTCGGTGAAAATCGCAAAAGTGGCAAAACCACCCCCAAACAACAGGTAAGCTATTTGTCGTTGCCTTTCCAGCCCGCCGGTTCGCCGGAGGGCCTGATACGGCACATGGTGGGCGTAGCTCAGTTGGCAGAGCGCCTGGTTGTGGTCCAGGAGGTCGCGGGTTCAACCCCCGTCGCTCACCCTCATGAAGGACGGCAGTGATTGTCCGACCTTTTCCAAAGGCCGCACCGGTTATCCGGTGCGGCCTTTGTTGTCTGTATTGGAAGGAAACGCAGTGAAGCGCAAGCTCTTTG
>NZ_BAAAQB010000035.1:91234-110265 GCF_039531445.1 Arthrobacter humicola
TGGCTGCCGAGTTCAATTCGCGCGCGGTGGCCCCCCACTATGCCCAGTGGGACAAGGAGCACATGATGTCCCGGGACCTGTGGTCGGCGGCCGGCGAGCAGGGACTGCTGGGCCTGGCCGTGCCGGAGGAGTTCGGCGGCATGGGCATGAACGACTACCGCTTCCGTGCGGTGCTGGACGAGGAGTTCGCCAAGAGCAACCACCTCGCCGTCGGCCTCGCGTTCCACCTGCACGACGACATGGTCCTCCCCCACCTGCTGGCCTACGGCTCCGATGACCTCAAGTCCCGCTGGCTGCCCGCCATGGTCTCCGGCGAAAAGGTCACCTCGATTGCCTGGACCGAGCCAGGCGCCGGCTCCGACCTTCGCGGCATCCGCGCCAAGGCCGTCCGCGACGGCGACGACTGGCTGATCAGCGGCCAGAAGACGTTCATCGGCAACGGCATTTCCGGCGACGCCTCCCTGGTCCTGGCCCGCACCGACGGCGGCACCGGTCGCGGCAACCACGACTCGTTCTCCCTTTTCATGGTCCAGAAGGGTGAGGGCTACAACACCGGCAAGCAGCTGGACAAAATGGGCCTGAAGGCCTCTGACACGGCGGAACTGTTCTTCGACAACGTCCGCGTCCCGCACGCCGATCTGGTGGGCGAGGTGGGCAAGGGCCTGCAGTACGCGGCCGAACAGCTCCCCCAGGGCCGCCTGGCGATCGCGGTGGCGAGCTCCGCCGTCGTGCGCGCCGTCTATGAGGCGACCGTCCGCTACACGAAGGAGCGCAACGCGTTCGGCGAGCGGATCATCGACTTCCAGAACAGCCGCTTCGAACTCGCCGACATCCTCACCGAGGTCGAGGTCACCGAAGCCTATGTGGACCAGGCCATCCTGGCCTTCAACGCCGGCGAACTCGACGCCGCAGGTGCTGCCCGCGCCAAGCTGTGGGCCTCCGAGCGCGCCAAGTCCGTCACGGACCGGTGCCTGCAGCTGCACGGCGGCTACGGCTACATCCTGGAATACCCGGTGGCCCAGGCCTACCTCGCCGCCCGGCTGCTGACGATCTTCGGCGGCACCAACGAAATCATGCGCGACGTCGTCGGCCGCACCATCGCCGGCTGATCCGCACGTCGCCACCAGCACCCGAGGAATCACCTGACATGACCGTCCTGCCCATCACGATCTGGGGCGAGCCCGTGCTGCACCGCCGGGCCGCGGAAGTCGACGTCTTCGACGACGAGCTCCGCACCCTGATCGCCGACATGTTCGAGACCAACGACGCCGCCAACGGGGTCGGGCTGGCCGCTCCCCAGGTGGGGGTCGGCAAACGGCTCTTCGTGTACAAGTACGAGAACGACGACGGCGCCCCGCCCACCGGCGTCGTGGTCAACCCGGTGCTGACCCTCTCCAAGGTCTCCGGCGCGCTGCCGGACCCGGACGAGGACGAGGAAGGCTGCCTGTCCTTCCCGGGCGGCCAGTATCCGCTCAAGCGGGCCGAATGGGCACGCGTCCAGGGCTTCGACGGCGACGGGAAGCCGGTGGAATTCGAGGCGACCGGCTGGTTTGCCCGGGTCATCCAGCACGAGTACGACCACCTCGACGGCAAGCTCTACGTCAACCGGCTGGTCGACCGCTATGCCCGCAAGGCCATGAAGCAGGCCAAACGGAGCGGCTGGGGCGTCCCCGGCCTGACCTGGATGCCGGGGGTTGACCCGGACCCGTTCGGCCACTGACGCGTCCGGCGGGCTGCCGGCCAATGCGCCTGTTCTCCCCACCTTTGACCCGGCCGCCGCCGGGAACTTCGGCGATTCGCCCGACACGCCGTCGGCACCCGGTCATAGGTGGGGAATTTCCGTCAGGCCGGTTTCAGGCGGTCCGGTCGACAGCGGCCAGGATGGCGGCGCCGAGCTCGGCGGGCCGGGTGAACTGCGGCCAATGCCCGGTGGGCAGGTCAACGTATTCGACGTCGCGGACACGGCCGAGCTCCGCCACATACGGGTGGCCCTCGGCGATCATCCGGGTCAGCAGCGAGGACGGGAATTCGCAGGCGATGATGGTGGCCGGGACCCCGTAGCGGCGTTCGTCACTTAGCTGCTGCCGGTCCTGGGCTACAGCGCGCGGCTCCGGCACGGCGCGGGCGCGGAACATGGCCCGCAGCTCATCGGTGAGGTCGGTGAGGTCTTCGTCCTCAAAGAGTTCCCACGGGGGCAGCGGAACGGCGTCGCCGTCGGCCGGGAGCTCGTCGTTGATGACCCCGCCGTCGCCCAGCGGTCCGCTGTCCACATAGATGGCGCGGGCCACCCGGTCCGGCCGGGCGTCCACCGCGCCATGAATGATGGCGCCGCCGCCCGAGTGCCCCACCAGGACCACAGGCGCGCCGAAGGCATCGATGGCTGCAACGACGGCGTCGATGTGGGTGCGCAGGCCGATGCCCGCCCGCGGCGCGTCCGCCGACTCGAGCCCGGGCAGCGTCAGCGGGTGCACCGCGTGCCCCGCCGCCACCAGCGGGGGCGTCACCTCCGCCCACGACGACGCATCCAGCCAGAATCCGGGAACCAGAATGATATCCATGCCGGTACCCTACCGCCCAGACGGATCCGCGGCACGGGCTCCACCCGGCCGGCAGCGTGTCCGGACCGGACAATGATCCGGCCGGTCAGTCGTCGACCGGGTTTTCCAGGTTGGCCGCGTGGTCCGGAACGTAGCGGAAGAGTTCCCTGGGCGGCCGGGTGTAATTGATCGCGCGGGGCCGCTCCGGCAGCGTCACCGGTTCGGTCCGCACTTCGGTGTAGTCGATGCTGGAGAGCAGGTGGGCGATCAGGTTGATCCGGGCCCGGCGTTTGTCCTCGGCTTCCACAACGTACCAGGGTGACTCCGCCGTGTCCGTCTGGACGAACATTTCGTCCTTGGCCCGCGAGTAGTCCTCCCACCGCAGGATTGCCTCCCGGTCCATCGGCGAGAGCTTCCATTGCCGCATGGGGTCATCCAGGCGGGATTTGAACCGCCGCTCCTGCTCCGCGTGGCTGATGGAGAACCAGTATTTAAGGAGCAGGATGCCGTCCTGGACCAGGAGCCGTTCAAAGACCGGGCACTGCGCCAGGAAGCGCTTGTGTTCGGCGGGGGTGCAGAAGCCCATGACGTGCTCGACGCCGGCCCGGTTGTACCAGGACCGGTCCATCAGGACAATCTCACCGGCGGCCGGCAGATGCGCTACGTACCGTTGGAAGTACCACTCCCCCCGCTGCCTCTCGGTCGGTGCCGGGAGCGCGACGATCCGGGCAAAGCGCGGATTCAGGTATTCGGTCACCCGCTTGATGGCACTTCCCTTGCCGGCGGCGTCCCGGCCCTCAAAGATCACCAGGACCCGCGCCCCGGTGCTCCGCACCCACTCCTGCAGCGCGACCAACTCCGCCTGGAGTCGCAACAATTCAGCCTCGTAGAGGCCGACGTCGAGCCGGGCGCGTTTGCGCGCCGAGCGACCGGAACCCTTTCCACGACCGTCCTTGCGACCGTCTCTGCGTCCGTTCTTGTGCCCGTCTTTGTGCCCGTCGCGCCCCTTGCCTGCGCCGCCGCTGTCATGTGCCATGTTTCCCGTTCCCGTGCTCCGGCGTGGCGGTTTACCCTGCCGCGCCCATTCTCCGCCGGGCAGCAGAACGGCGACAAGAGTCATCCAGCACGGGAACCGTGCCGGCCGGAACTCCTATGCTTGGGCCATGGAATCCCCCGCTCCGACGGCGATGCTGCCCATCCTCACGCTCACCGTGAACCCGGCCCTTGATGCCAGCACGGTCACCGACCAGGTCATTGGCGAGCACAAACTCCGCTGCCATACCGGTCGGCTGGACCCGGGCGGCGGCGGGGTCAACGTGGCGCGCGTGGTGCACCGGCTCGGAGGGCAGACCATCGCGGCCTACACGGCCGGCGGTCCGACCGGCGAAGCATACCGGCGGCTCGTCGAAGCCGAACGCATCCCCACCCTGGTGGTGCCGATCAGCGGGAGCACACGTCAGAACTTCACGGTCGATGAGACGAGGACCGGCAAGCAGTTCCGTTTTGTCCTTGAGGGGCCCGAGCTCAGCGAGCCGGAGTGGCGGGGGTGCCTGGCTGTGGTCGCGGAATGCGTCCCGGCGGGCGGCTACGTGGTGGCGAGCGGAAGCCTGCCGAAGGGCGTCCCGGACGACTTCTATGCCCGGGTGGCCCGCCTGGCGAACGAGCGCGGGGCTCGCTGCATCGTGGACGCCTCCGGAGCGCCCCTCGCTGCGGCGCTGACGGAGGGGGTCTTCCTGGTCAAGCCGAGCCGGCGGGAACTCGGCGCACACTTCGGCAGGACGCTGGACAGCGAGGAGAGCCAGGTTGAGGCCGCGTCCTCGCTCGTGGCGGACGGGTCATCTCAGCACGTCGCCCTGACCCTCGGTGGTGAAGGAGCGGTGCTTGCGTCACAGACCGGCGTCCTCCGCCTAGCGGTCCCGCACGTGCAGGTTCGCAGCACGGTCGGAGCGGGCGACAGTTTTCTGGCCGCCTTCGTGCTCCGGATGGCACAGGGCCGCAGCCTTCAGGACGCGTTCCGGGCCGCGGTCGCGGCAGGAACCGCCACCGTGACGACGACGGCCACGGAGCTGTGCAGCCGGGCCGACGTCGAACGTCTCGAGGCAGAACTCGCCGCCCAGGCACTCGAGCCGTAGCCGGCAGCCACTGAGACAGTCCCGACGGCACGGAGCTGATGACACTGAGTAGGGGCCTGAAGCGTCAGAGGAGGGGTGTCTGGCTGGCGGCTTCTATCGCCAGGGGAAAGAGCATGATCAGCAGGATTGAATAGAGCACGGTGGCCACGCCCACGGCGGCTGAGTCCTCGCGGCCCCAGAGCAGGTCGGTCCACAGGACCACTGCGATCACTGCAACCATGACCGTGACAAACCAGCCGACGGAGTTCAGGGCGTGATATTCATTTGTCGTGCCCAGGTTCACGCCCAGGACAATGCCAAACCAGCCGATGCCGACTATCAGGACCGGTCCTAACACTGCCAGTAGCAGCGCCAGCCTGCCGAAGCCCGTGTCCGGAAGCCCCATCCGTCCAAACGCCAGTCTCTTGGTCGCGTTCATCCGTGTACCTCTCCCCCGCATTGAGCGCCGCGCTGCTGCGCCGGATTGCCAGCACACCGCGGCCGTGTCCGGGCGGCCAGAGGACAACGTCCCGGGCATGGCAGTAACGGGCACGGCAATAGGGACACGATGCGGTCAACGAGGAACGATGGTCTGCTGCTGCGGACAGGATCCGAGGATTCGCTTCATCGCCTCCTTCTCTGCGGGCGTGACCCACAGCCGGTAGGCCGCCTTGACGGAAATCTGGCGGGCAACGTAGTGGCAGCGGAACGCCTTGTTCGGCGGCAGCCAGGTGGCGGCGTCGGAGGCACTCTTGTCTTGGTTGGCCGGACCGTCAACGGCGATCAGGTTGAGGGGATCGTTGGCCAGGTGTTCGCGCTGCTGCGCGGTGAGCTGCTGGGCCCCCTTTTGCCAGGCGTCGCCGAGCGCCACGACGTGGTCGATCTGCACGGCTGCGCTGGTCTCGGCGCCCCGCCGGAACGCGATCACGTGGCCTGTATACGGTTCCCGGAGGGTGCCGCCGGAGACCTGGCACCCTGAGCCGTTCACGAATTCAGCCGCCTCAAGGTCCCGGCGGAGGATGTCGTTGCGGGTATCGCAGCCGTTGCGGTCGACGTCGAGCCAGGCCTGGCCGAACGCACTGCGGTCATAGGTATCCTTGGCCGACCGGCCTTTGACCGCGAGTGTGTCCAGCACGGCGGCGGCGCTTCCGGCCGGGACGGCCCGGACGGACTCCACGGGCTTCATCCACCCGCCCGCAAGCACGGGGGTCTCGCTTGGACCCGCGGTCTGCGGTTCCGCGAGGGAAAACTGGCCGGCCAGGAAGAACCAGGCCAGGCCGCCGAAGACGGTCAGGGCCGCTGCGGCCAGGAGAAGCCAGGCCTGGCGGGAGCGGCGCCGGGCGCGGCGGAACTCCGTCCAGGTGACGGTCATGAGGTTAGCCGCGGGCGGCGATCTGGTTGCACGCCCTGAGCCTAAACCGGCGCTCTGACATCATGGACTTTGTCCACAGTGTTGAGGACCGGTGGCCGGGCAGCCGGGGTTATTGGTCCCGCGTGACCCGTTTCAGGTCTTCGTTGGCCAGGTCCAGCAGTGACTGGAGCTGGTTCACCCGGTCGTCGTTGACTTCACCGGTTTGGCGTTTGGCGACGGCGTCGTCCAGGAGCCGCTTCGCTTCCTTCGCGTTGCTCCGCGCGACGTCCAGCGCGTGTTCCAGGGTGGTCTCGTGCTCAATAGCCGCGTTCTGTTCCATGGCTCCATTGTGGTTCCCTTTCCCGGCCGATTCCAGTACATCGGCCGGGAAAGGACGAACGAGTCCCGGTCAGGGACGAAGGTTCGGCCAGCCGGTTAGACCTCGACGGGGAGCCCGGCGGCCTCGAGGATGGCGGACGCGTCCTTGGCGGGGAACGACGGCGGGTTGACGCCGGCCATTTCCTCCATGACGCGGACCACCTGGCAGGAGTAGCCGAACTCGTTGTCGTACCAGACGTAGAGCACCAGGTTCTTGTCGTTGGAGATGGTGGCCAGGCCGTCGACGATGCCTGCGCGGCGCGAGCCGACGAAGTCCGTGGAGACCACCTCGGGCGAATCGATGTAGTCGACCTGCTTGCGCAGCTCCGAGTGCAGCGACATTTCCCGCAGGTAGTCGTTGACCTCGTCCTTGGTGGTGCCGTTCTCCAGGCTCAGGTTCAGGATGGCCAGGGACACGTCGGGGGTGGGGACCCGGATGGAACTGCCGGTGAGCTTGCCGAGGAGTTCCGGCAGGGCCTTTGCCACGGCTTTGGCGGCACCGGTCTCGGTGATCACCATATTCAGCGCGGCGGAGCGGCCGCGCCGGTCACCCTTGTGGAAGTTGTCGATCAGGTTCTGGTCGTTGGTGAAGGAGTGGACGGTTTCGACGTGGCCGTGCACCACGCCGTAGCGGTCGTTGATCGCCTTCAGGACAGGGGTGATGGCGTTGGTGGTGCAGGAGGCCGCGGAGACGATCTTGTCCGAGTCTGTGATCGTGCCGTGGTTGATGCCGTGCACGATGTTCTTCAGCTCGCCCTTGCCCGGAGCGGTCAGCAGGACCCGGGAGACGCCGGTGCTCTGCAGGTGCTGGGACAGGCCCTCGGCGTCGCGCCAGCGGCCCGTGTTGTCCACCACCAAGGCATCGTGAATGCCGTAGGCGGCGTAGTCGACCGTGGCCGGGTTGTCCGAGTAGATGACCTGGATCTGGACACCGTTGGCAGTGATCGTGTCGTTTTCGAGGTCCACCTTGATGGTGCCTTCGAAGGAGCCGTGGACCGAGTCGCGGCGCAGCAGGCTGGCGCGCTTGGCGAGGTCGTTGTCCGAGCCGCGGCGCACCACGATGGCGCGCAGGCGCAGGCCGTGGCCGCCGCCGGCCTTTTCGATCAGGAGGCGGGCCAGGAGCCGGCCGATGCGGCCGAAGCCGTAGAGGACGACGTCGGTGCTGGTGCGGTCGTCGCCGCCGCGCTTGCCGACGATCTCGGCGAGTTCCTCGCGCAGGAAATCGTCCAGGCTGGCGCCGTTGCCCTCGGCACGGTACTTCTCGGTGAGGCGGGCAATATCGATCGCCGCAGCGCCGAGCTCCAGCTTGGTCAGGGCCTCCAGGAGCGGGGCCGTTTCCTCGAGGCGCAGTTCTTCCTTGCTCATCCGGCGGGCGAAACGGTGTGCCTTGAGGATATTCATGGTGGACTTGTTGATCAGGCTGCGTCCGTGGATCGAGGTCACCACGTTGTTCTCGCGGTACAGCCGGCCGATCACCGGGATCATGGCCTCGGCGAGTGCCTCACGGCCCATCCACGTATCAAGACAAGAATCTGACGTCTGGCTCACAGAACTACCTTCCTAGAATCCACCCCAT
Organism: Arthrobacter humicola; assembly: GCF_039531445.1. Taxonomy (NCBI): domain Bacteria; kingdom Bacillati; phylum Actinomycetota; class Actinomycetes; order Micrococcales; family Micrococcaceae; genus Arthrobacter; species Arthrobacter humicola. The sequence goes on from NZ_BAAAQB010000035.1 coordinate 99,188, forward strand.
ACGTCCTCGTACGGGGAAGTCGGCCGCCGGAGGGTGTCCGGTACCTCGGCGTCGCCGGGGATTCGGTCCACCCCGGGCGCCTCACTGAACGCAAAGAAAATCCGCCGGCTGCGAACGCAGACCCGGCGGCGGAACTTCTACGTTCATCATCAATTCTACGGGCGGCCCGGCGCCCTCCGGTGCCCGGTTACGCGTGAAATGACTCACACACCATCCGGGGCCCTGGACGAGCCGGCGAAACCACTCACGCCCGGCGTCAGCCTGCCCGCGTCCTCGAGGATCATGTCGGCGGCTTTTTCCGCGATCATGATGGTGGGCGCCTGCGTGTTGGCACTGATCAGGCGGGGCATGATCGAGGAGTCCACCACCCGCAGTCCCTCCAGTCCGTGGACCGTAAGCCGGGGGGAGACGACGGACTCATCGGTGGTGCCCATGGAACACGTGCCCACCGGGTGGTACGAGGTCCGTCCGTAGGATCGCACGAAGTTCACGTACTCGTCGCGGGATTCCACCCTTGAGCCGTCGCCGATGTGCTCTCTCTTGACGAAGGCTGCCATAGATGACTGCTCCATGATCTGGCGGCTCTGCTGCACGCCGGCGATCGTCATCTCGAGATCGTAGTCATCCGCGAGGAAATTCGGATCGATGAGCGGTATCTGTGCGGGGTCTGCGGACGCGACCCGGACTGTTCCCCGGCTGAGGGGGCGCAGGAAATAGGAGTTCAGCGTCATGCCAAACCCGGGCTGCAGCGACGCTATGCCCGGCTCCGGCCTCGCCGCGGGCAGGAAGTGGAACTGCAGGTCCGGGGTCTTCTCGTACTTGTTGGCATAGCTGAAGCCGCCGGCCTCCACAAGGTTGGACGCGAACGGTCCCGTCCGGAAGGCCAGGTACTCGAGGCCGGCCAGGACCGTCGCCGGGCGCACGCGATTGAACCGGTCCAGACTGTGGTCGTCGGTGAGTTCATAGATGATGTCCAGGTCCAGATGGTCCTGCAGGTTCTTCCCGACACCGGGCAGAGCATGGAGAACGTCGATGCCGGCGGCTGCAAGGTCTGCCGGGTCGCCAATGCCTGAGAGCTGCAGCAACTTAGGAGATCCAAAAGCGCCGCTGGCGACTATGACCTCGCGCCGTGCGCTGTAGGTTCGTGCCACTCCATCTTCGACCGCCTGGACGCCGACGGCGCGGCCGTTCTTGATGACCACTTTTGATACCGACACATTAACGCGAACCGTGAGGTTGCGCCGCTTGCGCGCGGGTTTCAGGTAGGCGACGGAGGCGCTGCACCGACGGCCGTTCCTGGTGGTGGTCTGGTAGAAACCGACGCCGTACTGTTCCGCGCCGTTGAAATCGTTGTTGTAGGGTAGGCCGAACTCCCGGCCAGCCTGCACGAATGCCGCCGAGAGCGTGTGCGGACGCCGGGGGTCCGAGACACTAAGGGGCCCTTGGGTTCCGTGGTGGGGTCCTGAGAGTCGTGAGTTTGACTCCGAGCGGACGAAATACTTGGACACCTCAGCGGCGGTCCAGCCCTCGCATCCGTAGTCCGCGACCCATCCGTCATAGTCCTCGTCCACGCCCCGCGTGAAGACCTGGGAGTTGATGGAGCCGCCGCCGCCGAGCCCGCGGCCTTGCGGGAGCGGGATGCTGCGGCCGTTGCTGTGCTCTTGCGGAATGCTGTTGTATGCCCACTGGTACGGGCCTCCCTTGAGTCTGGGAAAGCCGGCGGGCACGTGGATGAACGGGTGGCGGTCGGATCTGCCCGCCTCGAGCAGCAGCACGCGAATTGAGGGGTCTTCACTCAGCCTGCCGGCCAGGACGCTGCCACCGGTACCGCCGCCGGCGATCACGTAGTCATATGCTAGGTCGTCCGGCACAATGACTCCTCAACCATCACCGACTGCACCATCATTTGAAGCGTTCATTGCAGTGTCGGGGGCCGCCCGGACGAAGTCAAGGGTGCCTCAAGGTTTTCCCAAGGTTGCACCCATGCAATAGCTCCCTGGGCCTGCAGCCCATGACGGCCGATTGCCGCTCCGAACGCGGGATCCCGGCGGTGTGAGTGGATGAGTTGACCGATACGCCGGGTTCTGACTGAATCGGCTCCATCATTGGGATGTGGGTTCGGTCAGGGGCAAATCAGGGGCATCGAGCCTCACTAGATCGTCCGTGAGGGCCGCCGCCTTGGTGTCATCGTCCGGCCACAGGTGGGCATACGTCTTGAGAGTTTCGGTGGCGTCCTTGTGCCCCAGCCGGTGGGCCACGGCCACAGGGGACATGCCCCCGGCGATCAGCTGCGAGGCGTGATGATGCCGCAGCTCGTGCCAGCCCGTCCCGGCCCCGGGGACAATGTCGCGGATGTGCCTCCAGGCCTCCCCCGCCGTGTGCCTGGTGATGGCCCGGCCAGCCGAATGGAAGACGATGCCTCCGACGCCTTGCGGCCCCTCCCGCAGACCCTTCAGGACTTGCACTGAGTGATCGCCGATGTGGATGCGCCGGCGGCTGGCCTTCGTCTTGGGCGGGCCCCAAGATGGATCGCTCGAGTTGTTCCCGATGAGTTGCCGGTCGATGCTGATCATTGAGCTGTCGAAGTCGACCCGGTCCCACGTGAGGCCGCGCAACTCGGATGAGCGCAGGCCGGTCGCGGCGCAGAAGACCACCATCGGCCGGTATGGTTTCCAGGTCTCCCCTGCGAGGCGCCGCACAACGTCGGTGCGGAGCGGAACGAGCGCTTCAGGCTCGATCTTCGGCAGCCGGATCGACAGGCATGGCGTCTTCTGCACCTTGCCATCGAGAACCGCCGCCTTGAACATGGCCGCCAAGTACCAGTAGGTCACCTTGACCGTGGATGGCGCCAGGGACTCAGCCCAGTCCCCCGCCACGGCTTGGGGCGACAGGCTTCCGGGGTTCCTGCCCGCCTAGGCCGGGCACCCTTGATGCCAGTGTTGCCCGTGTGGTTATACTCATGCTTGGGGGCGCCTTAGCCGGTGTATGTCGGAAGCGTTCAGCAGTCACAAGATATCTGCCAACGAACCGACAGGAGGTACGGGGAGCCGTGCCAGCATTGAAACGATCGATCTTCCGCAAAGCGGCGGCCACTGCCGCCCTTTCCGTTGCCCTGGGAGCCGGAGCGCTCACCGTTGCGGCCCCTGCCAGCGCCAACGGAGGCACTCCCGCCTCATGTGCCGAAACTGCCGCGCCTTGCACAGCCGGCGTGTCCACCGTCTACGTCACTCCAGGAACAATCCTGGGGGCGAACACGTATGGCTGGCCCAAGGGCACCAAGCTGGAATACCGCTGGTTCTTGAATGGCGAAATCTTTGCGGGCGGCTGGAATGCAACCACTAAGGTCTGGGGGCCGCCGGCCGTGGACAGCAAAGGCGACAAGTACGTCGTGCGCGTCAAGGGCACGTTGGCGGGCAAGGTCAGCTATCGGTTCAGCAGGACGTACGTCGTCCGCTACTAACCACGGCGCACAGAAAACCCTCGTCAGTCATCACGACTGACGAGGGTTTTCTTCCATGAGGCATAGTGCCCTGAGCCGCAGGGAATCCATGGACTCGTTAGCCCCATCCAGTGGGGAACCGGCCCCCGGATACCTGCCCGCCTAGGGGCAAATCAGGGGCAAACAGCCCGGCCGGACCCCATCAAATTCAATCAAATCGGCCCGAACCAAGCAGGGCTCAAAGGCCGCCATTTAGGCAAAATTCCCCGAAATCCCGCGGGAAACCGGTCCAGTGAGTGGATGGGTTGACCGATACGCCGGGTTCTGTGTTCCCGCGCTGTTGCCGGCGCGGGAGTAGCGGCCATCCATCTACGGACGCCGTTGCCGACGCCCTCCAGCGGCCTACCCGGACACTCGGGCGAGCAGCCCTCAATCGTGCCCTGTCTGGCCTTGCTCCGGGTGGGGTTTACCTAGCCTTCCCGGTCACCCGGGAAGCTGGTGGTCTCTTACACCACCGTTTCACCCTTACCTGCCGTGCGGCCTGTGCAAGCACACGCCGCACGCAGGCGGTCTGTTCTCTGTGGCACTGGCCTGCGGGTTACCCCGAGTGGGCGTTACCCACCACCCTGCTCTGCGGAGCCCGGACGTTCCTCGAGCCACTTGCGTGACGCGCGGCCGCCTGGTCAACCCATCCGCAGTTCATTCTACGGTCTCGCTCGGCGGTGCCGCCCCACCGGAGCCTTTTGGGGCGCACGGTGGGAGAATTGGACCAGGATTCCTGCTAGCCAAGGAAGCGATTTCGATGAACTGGACCGCCATCTTCAGCTGGTTGCTCGCGCTCGTCCTGGTGCTTATTGTCGCCAGGATGTCGATCAAGATTGTGCGCCAGTACGAACAGGGCGTCCTCTTCCGGCTGGGGCGCGTGGTCGCGGTCCGGATGCCCGGCCTGCGGTTGATCATCCCGGTAGTGGACCGGCTTCAGCTGGTGAGCCTGCGGATCGTGACAATGCCGATCCAGTCGCAGGGCATCATCACCCAGGACAACGTCAGTGTGGACATTTCGGCCGTGGCCTATTTCCGGGTGATCGACGCCGTGAAGTCCGTCGTGGCGATCGAGGACGTCGGGGCGGCCATCAACCAGATCGCCCAGACCACCCTGCGGAAGGTGGTCGGCCGCCACAGCCTGGACCAGACGCTGTCCGAGACCGAGCGCATCAACACCGATATCCGGGAAATCCTGGACGCCCTGACCCTGGCATGGGGCGTCGAAGTGACCCTCGTGGAGCTCAAGGATATCCAGCTCCCGGACAGCATGAAGCGGGCCATGGCGCGTCAGGCCGAGGCAGAGCGGGAGAAGCGGGCCAAGATCATCTCGGCCGAAGGTGAGTCGATCGCGGCCGTGGCCCTCGGCGAGGCGTCCGACACGATGATGGCCCATCCCGTGGCCCTGCAGCTGCGGAATCTGCAGTCGCTCGTGGAGATCGGGGTGGACAAGAACTCCACCGTGGTCTTCCCGGCTCCCCTGATGAGCACCATCGCCGAGCTGGGCGCCTTCCTGGCACGCGAGGACCTCGCGGCCAGGACAGGGACCGGGAGTGCGGCAGCGTGGCTGGCGGGCAACCCGGCAGCGGCACCGGGCGCGGCACCCCCGGAGTCACCGGCACCGGTACCCGCGGAGCCGCCGGCACCGGTACCCGCGGAGCCGCCGGCAGCGTCCCCGGAGTCGCCGATCAAGGCCGCGTAGTTGCCATACCGGCGTCCACCGCCTCGGCAACCGTCCCCTCGGAGCCCTCCGCGCCGGCGGGCCGCCGGTCGGGTCCGGCGAGCTGACATCCCGGGCAGGTGCCCGCCGGTAAGATCGTACGGTGCTAATTCTGCTGCCGCCCTCGGAGGGCAAGACTCCCGCGACGGGCGGGGACGCCGCCGACTGGAACACCCTGAGCTTTCCCGTCCTCAACGGCGCCCGGGCCAAGGTCCTCGACGCCCTCGGCACCGTCAGCGCCCACGAGGACGCCCTGGCCCTGCTGGGCGTCGGCGCATCGCTGAGTGCCGACGTAGAACGCAACACGCGCTTGCACGCAGAACCGGCCGCCCCGGCTCACCAGGTGTATTCCGGGGTGCTCTATGACGCCTTGGGCTATGACTCCCTGACCCCGGCGCAGCGGAAGAAGGCCGACGCATCAGTCCTGGTGGTTTCGGCGCTATGGGGTGCCATCCGCTTCGCGGACCGTGTGCCGGCCTACCGGCTGTCGATGGGAACCTCGTTGCCCGACGTCGGACGGCTCGCCTCGTTCTGGAAGCCGCAACTGGGCGATGCCCTGGCGGCGGCCACCGCCGGTGAGCTGCTGGTGGACTGCCGGTCCAGCACCTACGCCGCGGCCTGGACTCCCCCGCCGGAACAGACGGTCGCTGTCAATGTCTTCACCGAGAACGCCGGTGTGCGCAAGGTGGTCAGCCACTTCGCCAAGCACACCCGGGGCGAGCTGGCCCGGCATCTGCTCACCCGCAGGGGCAACGCCCCCCGGACGCCCGCCCAGCTCCAGAAGGCGGCGTCCGAGAAGTGGGTTGCGGAACTCGTCGAGGGCACGGCCCGGAAGCCGCACACCCTGAACATCATCCTGCCCAACTAGATCGCCGTTGTGGCCGTTTTGAGCGCTCAAAACGGCCTGAGCTGCGAGTTAGTTGGGGGGTCCGGCCCACTCGGCCGAACGGACCAGGATGCAGCCGGAGTCCGGGCAAAAGACGATGTCGTCCTCGGCGGCGGCTTTGATCTCGGCGAGGTCGCCGGGGCTAAGCTGCATGCCGGAGCCTTCGGAGGTGCCGTGGAACAGACGCGCCGCACCCACTCCGCGCTTGGCCAGGGTCTTCTCGTAGATCGCGAGCATTCCCGCGTCGAGTCCGGCGGCGAACTCGGCACGCTTGCCGCGCACCACGGTGGCTTCGGCGTCGATCTCGGCCAGCTGCTCGTCGAGTTCGGCGCGGATGGAGCCGAAGGAGCCCTGAATGTCGTCGACGATCTGTTGCTGCGCGGCCTGGCGGGCGCGGAGCGAGTCGAGGCGTTCGAGGACTTCGAGCTCGACGTCCTCCAGGTCGGAGCGGCGCTTGTTGAGGGATACCAGGTCCCGCTGCAGGGCGACAAGGTCCTTGGACAGGCCAGTGCCGCTGTTGAGTTTGGCCTCATCGCGTTCGATCCGCGAGGCCACCTGCTCTACGTCCGCCTCGGCGCGCTTGAGTTCCAGTTCAGCATCGTGGACTGCCACCTTGGCGGCACCAAGTTCGCCGTTGGCGATGCCGAGGGCTGATTCCAGGTCGGTGATCCGGGAGTCGCTTTCAAGGCTTCGGCGGCGGTTGGACAGGGATTTGAGCTTGGCGTCCAGTCCCTGCAATTCGAGCAACTTCAACTGTTCCGCCGGTGCTGCCTTGGCCACTATTACCTCCGCTTGTTCCCTTCCGGCCGGAGCCGGGCACCGTACCGGCGCTCCTAAGACTCTAGCGCCTAGCGTGCTCCCCGGCCTCGCTACGCTCACCCGGGGACCCCTCGCACGCCAGGCTTAGCCCGGAGTCAGAATGAAGTCCCAGGGGTCGCTGTTGGTGGTGCTGACGCGGATCTCGACGTCGTGCCCCTGATCGGCGAGCACATTGCCCAGCGCTTCGGCGGCTGCAGGCAGCCACAGCCACTCGCTGGCAAAGTGTGACACGTCGATCAGGTAGGGCCGGTCGTTGACCGCCGCCTCCCGGGCTTCCGAGGCCGGGTGGTGGCGCAGATCCGCCGTCAGGTAGACATCGGCGTTGCTGGCCCGGACCTCGCCGAAGAGGGAATCGCCGGCGCCGCCGCAGACAGCAACCCGCCGGACCAGCCCGTCCCGGTCCCCGGAGACGCGCACGCCGCCGGCCACCGAGGGAAGGATGCCGAACACGCGGGCCGCGAAGTCACCCAGGGTCAGGACCTCTTCAAGATCGCCGACCCGGCCGATCCCTTCCTCGGGCAGCCCGTTCGCGGCCGGGGTCAGCGGGGCCACGTTCTGCAGGCCCAGCGCATCGGCCAGGACGTCGGAGACGCCCCCGACGGCGGAGTCACCGTTGGTGTGCACGGTCATCAGCGCGGTTCCGGACTCGATGAGGCGGTGGACGGCTTTGCCCTTCGCGGTGTTCGCGGCGACGCTCGTGACGCCTTTGAGCAGCAGCGGATGGTGGGTGATGAGCAGCTCGGCGCCGAATTCGATGGCTTCCTCGATCACCTCGGTGGTGGGGTCGACGGCGAAGAGGACCCTGTGCACCTCGGCGTTCGGGTGGCCCGCCACGAGGCCCACCTCGTCCCAGTCCTCGGCCAGCGATTCGGGCCAGAGCTCCTCCACCGCCAGCTGGATCGCGCCCAGCGTCGCCGTGCCGGGGGCCTCCCCGGTGCCGGTAGCGCCGTCGACGGCGACAGCAACGCCGTCGGACTCAGCTGAAACATCGGTGTTCACAGGTTCCATACCCCCATTTTTACCCTATCCGCGCCCGGCCCCGTCACCTGTAACACTCTCGTAAGGTGGCTGGGGAATCATCGGGGGCGCCGAACCATTGAAGAGATCATGAGAACTTTTGTCCTCGGCGGAGGCTGCTTTTGGTGCCTCGACGCCGTCTACCAGAAAACCAAGGGCGTCAGCTCGGTCGTTTCGGGCTACACCGGAGGCCATGACCGCAACCCCGACTACTACTCCGTATGCTCCGGAACCACCGGCCACGCTGAGGTGGTGGCAGTGACGTTCGACGAGGACGTCATCCCCGCCGACGTCATCCTGGACATGTTCTTCGCCCTCCACGACCCCACCACGCTGAACCGGCAGGGCTATGACGTCGGTACGCAGTACCGGTCCTCGATGTTCTACGAGACCACCGAAGAAAAGATCCTGTTCGAGGAGGCCATCGAACGCAACCAGGCCCTGTGGCGGCATCCGATCGTCACCGAGGTCAGCCGGCTGCCGAAGTTCCATGTGGCCGAGGATTTCCATCAGGACTACTTCGCCAAGTACCCCGAGCAGGGCTACTGCCAGGTGATCATCAATCCGAAGCTGGCCAAGGCGAGGAAATATTACTCTGCATGGCTTAATGCTTAGCTTGGGTCTGCACGCGCTCGTTAGGCTGACCTCAGTTATCCCTCTTCAAAGACAGGCATACATACATGGCACCGATCTATGACGATGTAACCCAACTGGTGGGCGGAACTCCGCTGGTCCGGCTGAACCGGCTGACCGAAGGCCTTGACGCCACCGTGGCAGTCAAGCTGGAGTTCTACAACCCGGCCAACAGCGTCAAGGACCGGATCGGCGTCGCCATCGTCGATGCTGCGGAGAAGTCCGGGGCCCTCAAGCCCGGCGGTACGATCGTCGAAGGCACGTCCGGCAACACCGGAATCGCCCTGGCCATGGTGGGCGCGGCCCGCGGCTACAAGGTCATCCTGACCATGCCGGAAACCATGTCCACGGAACGCCGGGTCATGCTGCGCGCGTACGGCGCCGAGATTGTCCTGACCCCCGGTTCCGAGGGCATGCGCGGGGCCGTGGAGAAGGCCCAGGAGATCGTGGCCAACACGGAGAACTCCATCTGGGCCCAGCAGTTCGCCAACGAGGCCAACCCGGAGGTCCACCGCCGCACCACGGCCGAGGAAATCTGGGCGGACACCGACGGCAAGGTCGACATCTTCGTCGCCGGCGTCGGCACCGGCGGCACCGTCACCGGCGTCGGGCAGGTCCTGAAGGAGCGCAAGCCGGACGTCCAGATCATCGCCGTCGAGCCCAAGGACTCCCCCATCCTCAACGGCGGCGCCCCGGGCCCGCACAAGATCCAGGGCCTCGGCGCGAACTTCATCCCCGATATCCTCGACACCAACGTCTACGACGAGGTCATCGACGCCACGCTGGAGGATTCCGTCCGCGTAGCGCGCGATCTCGGCATCAAGGAAGGCATCCTGGGCGGCATCTCCTCCGGCGCCATCGTCTGGGCGGCCCTGGAACTCGCCAAGCGCCCGGAGAACGCCGGTAAACTCATTGTTGCCATCGTCTGTGACTTCGGTGAGCGTTACATCTCCACTGTGCTGTACGACGACATCCGCGGCTAAGCCCGGCCGCTGCCCCACGATTCCCCAGAAAGGTCTTTGTGAGCTTCTTCGCAAGACTGAAGGAAGACCTCGACGCCGCCCGGTCCCACGACCCGGCGGCTCGGGGTTCTTTTGAGAACTTCTTCGCCTACTCCGGCCTGCACGCGATCTGGTTCCACCGCCTGACGCACCGGCTGTGGCAAAACCCGGCGCTGCGGTTCCCGGCCCGGCTCATCTCCCAGCTGGCCAGGTTCCTCACCGGCATCGAGATCCATCCGGGAGCCACCATCGGCCGGCGCTTCTTCATTGACCACGGCATGGGCGTGGTCATCGGCGAGACCGCCGAGATCGGCGAGGACGTCATGATCTACCACGGCGTGACGCTCGGCGGCCGCTCGCTCGCGAAGATCAAGCGCCACCCCACCATCGAGGACCGGGTCGTGATCGGTGCCGGCGCCAAGGTCCTGGGACCCATCACGATCGGCCGCGACAGCGCCATCGGAGCCAATGCCGTGGTGGTCAAAGACGCCCCGGCCGAATCCATCGTCACCGGCGTGCCCGCCACCTGGCGCCACCGCGACGCCCAGCGCGAGACCAAACCCGCCGTCGACCCGGCCGAGTACCTGATCGAATACCGCATCTAGGCACCCTTACCCGGGGAACCGCTTGTAGATGTTCCAGAGGACGGCGTCGAACGCACGGTCCGGCAGCAGGTGGCGCAGCAGCAGGATCCCCCGGGCGCTGGCGCCCACGGGATACCGCGTCTTGGGCCGGCGGGCGGTGGCCGCGTGCAGGATTGCCTCCGCGACGAGCTCCGGCCGGGTCGAGCTGGCGGGGTTGTCCGTAGTGCCCAGTGCGGCCGCCACGACCCTGGCCTGGGCCGCATAGGGGCCGCTCCCGGAACTGGCCAACAGGCCCTGCGCCGCAATGGCGCCCCATTCCGACTGCGTCCCGGCGGGCTCGATGATCGCCACGTCAATGCCGTGCGGCTTGAGCTCGAGCCGCAGCGAATCACTCAGGCCCTCCACGGCAAACTTCGTCGCGTGGTACCAGGCGCCGAGCGGTTCGTACATCTTTCCCCCGATGGAGGAGATGTTGATGATCCTGCCCGCACGCGCTGCCCGCATGGCCGGGATCACGAGCTGCGTCATGCGCGCCAGGCCGAAGACGTTCACATCGAACTGCCGCCGCCCCTCAGCGAGCTCCACCTCCTCGAGCGAGCCGTACGTCCCGTAGCCGGCGTTGTTGACGAGGACATCGATGCGCCCGTGCGCGGCCAGCACTTCCCCGACGGCGGCGCTCATCGAGTCCTCGTCCGTCACGTCCAGGGCCACCACGTTGACGCCGGAGGCCTTCAGCGGCTCCATTTTCTCCACCCTGCGGGCCCCGGCATAGACCGTGAAGCCGGCCGCGGCGAGCTTCCTCGCGGTTTCAAAGCCGATCCCGGTGGATGCACCGGTGACGAACGCTACGGGCTGGGACATGGGCTGAACTCCTTGGCAGGTGTCGCCGGAAACACGGACGGCCGGCGCCTCCCAGAGTATCTGGAAAGGCGCCGGC
>NZ_BAAAQB010000035.1:110383-123735 GCF_039531445.1 Arthrobacter humicola
TGTGGAACGTGCCTTCTGCATCGACGCGGCCGTAGGTGTGCGCGCCGAAGAGGTCGCGCTGGCCCTGGATGACGGCGGCTGGCAGGCGCTTGCGGCGCAGGCCGTCGTAGTAGGCCAGCGAGGAGGAGAACACCGGCACCGGGATGCCGAGCTGGACCGCGGTGGACACCACGCGGCGCCAGGCCGGGAGGACGTCGGCGATCGCCTTGGTGAAGGCCGGGGCGAAGAGCAGGTTGGCCGGCTTCTCCGCCGCGGCGTAGGCCTTCGTGATCTCCTTGAGCAGTTCGGCACGGATGATGCAGCCGCCGCGCCACAGCGAGGCGATTTCGTCCAGCTTCAGGTCCCAGCCGTATTCCTTGGCGGCGGACGTGAGCATGTCCAGCCCCTGCGCGTAGGAGACCAGCTTGGAGGCGTAGAGCGCCTGGCGGACGTCCTCGACAAAGCTCTCGGGGACCTCGACGGCGGCCTCGCCGCCGGCCAGCAGTTCCTGGGCCAGCTTGCGCTGTTCGGCCTGGGATGACAGGGCCCGGGCGAACACGGACTCGGCGATGCCCGAGGTCGGGGAACCGAGCTCGAGCGCGGAGATGACGGTCCAGCGGCCGGTGCCCTTCTGGCCGGCGGCATCCACCACGACGTCGACGAACGGCTTGCCGGTCTTGGCGTCGACGTGGCCGAGGACCTCGGCGGAGATTTCGATCAGGAAGGAGGCGAGGTCGCCCTTGTTCCACTCTTCGAAGATCTTGGCCTGGTCGGCCGGTTCGATTCCGGCGCCCGAGCGCAGCAGGTCGAAGGCCTCGCCGATGACCTGCATGTCGGCGTATTCGATTCCGTTGTGGACCATCTTGACGAAGTGGCCGGCGCCGTCGGTGCCGATCCAGGCGCAGCAGGGCTGGCCGTCGACGTGCGCGGCGATCTTTTCCAGCAGCGGGCCGAGGGCGTCGTAGGACTCCTTGGAACCGCCCGGCATGATCGAGGGGCCGTTCAGGGCGCCCTCTTCACCGCCGGAGACGCCGATGCCGACGAAGTGCAGGTCTTTCTTGGCCAGGGCGGCTTCGCGGCGGCGGGTGTCCTCGTAGTGCGAGTTGCCGGCGTCGATGATGATGTCGCCGGGTTCCAGCAGCGGTTCGAGCTGTTCGATCACGGAGTCCACCGGCTTGCCGGCCTTGACCATGATCAGGACGCGGCGCGGCTTCTCCAGGGAGTCCACCAGTTCCTGCAGCGTTTCGGTGCGGACGAAGTCGCCCTCGTCACCGTGCTTGGCGAGCAGCGCGTCCGTCTTTTCCACGGACCGGTTGTGCAGGGCAACGGTGAAGCCGTTCCGGGCCAGGTTGCGTGCGAGGTTGGCCCCCATCACCGCGAGGCCGGTGACACCGATGTGTGCTGACATCAAAACTCCAATTCATTTCTGTACACCACGTCCGTACGGCGATTCCGGTACGACGTTCATGTAGGACTCGGGCAGGTCGTGCCGCATGGGGCGGAACCCGCGCTTGAGGTTCAGTGGCTGTCTATAAACCATATGTATTTCCGCGGGTTGCGGGAAAGCAGCGCCCACGTAGCGGAACACTGCGCGTCACAAACAGTCTATGATCCCCGGCACCCGCCCCGCCGCCCGGCCTGGATGAGGCCCGCGGCATTATGCTTACGACTATGTCAACCAGCCTCCACCATCGTGCCATTGAGCACCTCGGGACCCGGATTGTAGCGGGCGAGCTTCCGCCCGGGCACGTCATGCTTGCCGAGCACCTTGAGGAGGAACTCAAGGTTTCCCGCTCGGTGGTCCGCGAGGCGGTCCGGGTCCTCCAGTCCCTGGGCTTGGTGGAGACCATCAAGCGCGTCGGCATCCGGGTCCTGCCCTCCAGCCGGTGGAACCCGTTCGATCCGCTCGTGATCCGCTGGCGCCTGGCCGGCGAGGGCCGCGGCGCGCAGCTGCGCTCCCTGGCCGAGCTCCGTACCGCCGTCGAGCCCGTGGCTGCCGAGCTCGCAGCAGCCAACGCCCCCCAGGAACTCCGCCAGGAACTCGTAGAGATCTCCCACGCGATGCGCGACGCCGGGCAGGCCGGGGACGTGCCCCGGTTCCTGGAGCTGGACATCCTGTTCCATTCGCTGTTACTGACCGGCTCCGGCAACGAGATGTTCGCCAACATGGTGGGCCAGGTGACCGAAACCCTGACCGGCCGCACCGTCCACGGCCTGATGCCGGACCACCCGCGGGAGACTGCGTTGCAGTGGCATGTGGACGTCGCCGAGGCCATCGCGGCCGGGGACACCGCCGCGGCGCGCGAGGCCTCGGACCGGATCATGCGGGAGACGATCGCGGAGATGGAGCCGAGCTGGAAGAACCAGCCGCGGGTGTTTGTACCCGTTGAGCGCCACTGAGGCGGCGATCCCAGGAGCCCCAACGCACCTAGGATCGCCGGCACGGCGTCCGCTGTGGAAACCATCGCGGCGCCCCTCACGCCGGGGACGGCCGGAAGTCCAGCAGGACCTTGCCTGAAGCTGAGGAGTTCCTGGCCACCTCGAACGCTTCCATTCCGCGGTCCAGCGTGAACGTGTGCGTGACCACCGGGTCCACCGCCAGCGATCCGTCGGCGAGTGCGCCGATGACCTGATCGATTTCGTCGTTGAAGCGGAACGAGCCCACCAGCTCCAGCTCGCGCGTGATGGCCAGCGAGATCAGGACCGGCTGGGGGCCGGTAGGCAGCAGGCCGACCATCACGACGCGGCCGCCGCGGGTTGCGCCCTGGATGGCCGAGGCGAGGCCGTGGTGGCTGCCCGAGGACTCGATGACGACGTCGGCCTCGACGGCGGCGATCGCGCCGGCGTCGTCGCCCTTGAGGACCGCATCCGCTCCCACGGCCGCGGCGATTTCCAGCGGTTTGGCGTGCATGTCGACGGCGACGATCCGGCCTGCGCCGGCGCGTTTGAGGACGGCGACCGCCAGGGCCCCGATGGGTCCGCTGCCAATCACGAGTGCCGTCTTTCCGGCCACATCACCGGCGCGGGAGACGGCGTGCCAGGCGACGCTGGCAGGCTCGATCAGCGCCGCCGTGCGCAGGCCAATGCTCTCCGGCAGCGCCCGGAGCATCCGCACCGGCAGGTTCACATACCGGCTGAACGCGCCGTCGGTGTGCGGAAAGCGTGCGGCGCTGCCGAGGTACGTGCAGCCCGGGGAGAGATTCGGCCGGTCCGCCGGATAGCGCGCCGCACCCGGACCGGGGGTGGCCGGATGCACCGCGACGGCGGTGCCGGCGGCGGGGCCTGATCCGTCCGCCGCGGCGCGGACCACGGTCCCGGAAATCTCGTGCCCGAGCACCAGCGGTGTCTTCAGGACGGACTCCCCCGCGGCGCCGTGCAGCCAGTAGTGCAGGTCGGAGCCGCAGATACCGCCGAAGGCCACTTCGACGACGGCTTCATCGGGTGCCGGCTCGGACACGGGAATGTCCTCCATCCGGAGATCGCCTGCCGCGTGGGCCACCACGGCGGCGGCCGTGGCCGGGAGTTCTGCTGCGCCGCGCATCAGACCACCACCGTCATTCCGCCGTCGATAAAGATGGTCTGGCCGTTCACGAAGTTGGAGCCCTCGGACGCCAGCCACACCGCGGGTCCGGCCAGGTCCTGCACGGTCCCCCACCGGTGCGCCGGGGTGCGGCCCAGGATCCAGGCGTTGAAGGCCTCGTCGTCCACCAGGTTCTGGGTCATTTCGGTGTGGATGTAGCCGGGCGCGATCCCGTTGATCTGCAGTCCGGACCCGGCCCATTCCGCGGTCATGGCCCGGGTCAGGTTCCGCAGCCCGCCCTTGGCCGCAATGTACGGGGCGATGGTGGGCCGGGCGAGCTCGGTCTGGACCGAACAGATGTTGATGATCTTGCCCCGGCCGCGCGGGATCATGTGCCGGGCGGCCTCACGCCCGACCAGGAAGGCGCTGGTCAGGTCAGTGGAGATGACCCGCTCCCAGTCGGCGACGTCGAGGTCGAGCATGGGGACGCGGTGCTGGATGCCGGCGTTGTTCACCAGGATCTCCAGCGGCCCGACGTTCTCTTCCACCCAGGCGACGCCCCGGGCGGCCTCGGCGTCGCTGGTGACGTCGAACGCGCAACTGTGCACCCGCCCCGGCGGGTAGTCCGCGGCCATCGCCGCCTCGGCGTCCTTGAGCCGTTCGGTGTTGATGCCGTTGAGCACCACCGTGGCGCCGGCGTCGGCCAGGGCACGGGCCAGCGCATTGCCGATCCCTCGGCTGGAGCCGGTGACCAGTGCGGTCCGGCCTGTCAGGTCAAATAGTCCACTCATGGTTCGCTGATCCTCAATTGGTCTTTGCTGCCGGGTTGTTGCTGGTGTTGTCGCTGGTGTTGCCACGTGTGGCGTCGCCGAGGTTGGCGATGGCTTGCCGCACAACGGCGAGGTCCCGGTCCCCCAGGCCCTGGCGCTTGAGCTCCGCGTAGAGCTTCACGCCGGAGGCCGCCATCGGTGCTGCGGCGCCGGCGGCGGCGGCGCTTTCGAGCACGAAGGACAGATCCTTGTGCATGAATTTGGCGGGTCCGGTGGGCTCATAGTCCTTCGCAGCAAGCCGGGGTCCCACGATCTCGAGTACCCGGCTGCCGGCCAGGCCGCCGGCGAGCACCTCGTACAGGGCGTGCACGTCCATGCCGGAGCGTTCGGCGAGCTCCGCTGCCTCGGCGAGCGCCGCCGTCGTGGTTCCCACAATCAGCTGGTTGCACGCCTTGGCGAGCGAGCCGGAGCCCAGCGGCCCCAAGCGCCGCACGGTGCCGCCCATCGCGTCAAAGAGTGGCCGGAGCCGCCGGAAGTCGTCCTCGCTGGCGCCTGCCATGATGGCGAGGGTTCCGTCAACGGCACCTTTGGTGCCGCCGCTGACTGGAGCATCGACGACGACGGCGCGGCCTCCGCTGGCCCCGGCGACCCGGGCGCCGAATTCCTTGACCGCTGACGGGGAGACGCTGCTCATGACGACGACGACGGTTCCGGCGGCGGGCGGTTCGGCAGCCCAGCCCGCCAGGAGGGCGCCGGCCGAGTCCTCGATGTAGGACAGGTCCGGAAGCATGAAGATGATGACCGGCATGTCGCGGAGTTCGTCCACGCGGGCCACGCGGGAGCCGCCGAGTGCCTCGAATGCGTCCAGTGCCGCAGGTGAGCGGTTCCAGGCGCTGACGTCCCAGCCCGCCTTGAGGAGGTTCGCGGCCATCGGAGCACCCATCAGCCCGAGGCCGACAAACCCGGCTTCCTTTCGGTCCAGTTCCATATTTCCTCACTCCGTCGTGGTTAATCTTCGAAATCTGTTCAGTATCCTAGCCTCCATTCAGTATGATGAACACTATGACGACCAAAACCACCGTCGCAATCGCCGTCCCGCTCGAAGCAGAGCTTGTGGAACGCATCCGCGCCGTAGATCCTTCCGTGACCGTCCTCTACGAACCCGACCTCTTGCCGCCGGAACGCTTTCCCGCGGACCACTCGGGCGACCCGGACTTCCGCCGGACGCCGGAGCAGGAGGAGCGCTACTGGGACATGCTCAACAAGGCCGAGGTCCTGTACGGGTTCCCCAACGAGAGCCCGGCAGGCCTTGCCAGGATCGCCGGCAGCAATTCCCGCCTGGAGTGGATCCATGCCATGGCGGCCGGGGCCGGCGGCGCCGTGAAGGCATCGGGCCTGGACGCCGCGACGCTGCAGAAGTTCAAGGTCACCACCTCCGCCGGGGTCCACGCCCTACCGCTGGCCGAGTTCGCCGCGCTCGGCATCCTCAACGGTTTCAAGCGGAGCGCGGAACTGGCGCAGGACCAGGCGGCCAAGCTCTGGCCCGAGCTCCGCACCCCCACGCGACTGGTCAACGGCTCCCGCCTCGTGGTCACCGGACTGGGCGAGATCGGGCTCGAGACGGCGCGGATCGCCCGCGCCCTGGGCATGCGCGTCAGCGGGACCAAGCGGACCGTGGAGAAGATCGACGGCATCGAGCAGGTCACGGACAACGACGGCCTCGCCGGCCTCCTGAGCACGGCCGACGCCGTGGTCAACACCCTTCCCGGCACGCCGTACACGGAGAAGCTCTTTGGCCGGGACGCCTTCGCGGCCATGAAGCCCGGCACGGTCTTCGTCAACGTGGGCCGCGGCACCGTGGTTGACGAAGAGGCGCTCCTCGAGGCGCTCGGCAACGGCCAGGTCTCCTATGCCTGCCTCGACGTGTTTGCCGTGGAGCCGCTCCCGCAGGACAGCCCGCTGTGGACCCACCCCAAGGTGATGGTGTCCCCGCACACCTCGGCCCTCAGCGCAGCCGAGAACCGGCTCATCGCCGAGCGCTTCTGCAGCAACCTGCGCACCCACCTCGACGGCGGCGAACTCCCCCACCTCGTGGACACGGTGCACTTCTACTAGAGCCAGACCCGCGTATCGCAAGGGGCGGCCTCTCCGGAAACGGAGGGGCCGCCCTTTGCGTTGGTGCACGGCCGCCGCGGTGACCGACGTCCTGCTCTGCGATGCGAATATGGCCCGTCGACGCGGCATCCTGCTCGGCGACGCGCAGATTGCCCATCGACGCGGGTATCCCGGTAGCGCAGGGCATTTTGCGCGTCGCGCGGCACGTGCCGTGTCGCAGAAACGGCCGCGGCCCCTTCCCGGATTGGAAGGGGCCTCGGCCTGGCGTCCTGAGGACTGCGTGCTGATGAGGGCGCGTGCGCCTAGCGCGCATCCTCGATCAGCAGGAGGTCGCGTCCCACGGTTTCCGGCGTGAAGAACGTGGTGATGAAGGAGATCAGCGCCAGCACCAGCGAGTAGACGGCGAGCACGAGCCAGGAGTGATCGGTGGCGGCCAGCAGCGCGGCGCCCACGAGCGGAACGAGTCCGCCGGCCAGCACGGCGGAGAGTTCACGGCTCATGGCCACGCCCGTGAAGCGGTACTGCGAGCCGAAGAGTTCCGGCAGCATCGGGCACTGCGGGCCGAGCATGGACTGGACACCGAGCGCGATGCCCACCACCATCACAATCCACACGAGGGTGACATTGCCCAGGGTCACGAGGTAGAACGCGGGCAGCGCGATGGCGGCCTGGAACAGCGCGCCGTAGCGGTAGACGGGCACGCGGCCGAACCGGTCGGACAGCGCACCGAACGTGATCACCATGACGGCGGCGAAGCCGGCGGCGATGAGCAGGCCCACCGGGCCGATGAACTTGTCTCCCGGGAACACGCCGTCTTTGGACGCCAGGAACGCGATGAGCAGGGCGGAGTAGATCGAGGAATTCCCGTTCTCCCCCATCCGCAAGCCGATGCCGATCAGCACATTCTTCTTGGAGTGCTTCCAGAGCTGGCCGATGGGGTTCTTCACCACATTCTTGTGTTTTTCCAGTTCCTGGAAGACCGGCGTTTCCTTCAACCGCAGCCGGATGAAGATGGCCACCACGATCAGAAGGGCGCTGGCCAGGAAGGGCACGCGCCACAGCCAGCCTTCCAGGACGGCTTTGTCCGCCATGGCAATGAGCGCAAACGTCCCGGCGCCGAGCAGGGTGCCCAGCTGGATACCCACGAACGGGAGCGAGGCGAAAAAGCCGCGACGGCGGCGGGGTGCGACCTCGGAAATCAACGTGGTGGCGCCGGCCTGTTCGGCGCCGGCGCCCAGCCCCTGGAGGATGCGCAGCGTCACCAGGAGGACGGCGCCCAGCATGCCTGCCTGCTCGTAGGTCGGCAGCAGGCCGATGGCAAAGCTGGCGGACCCCATCAGGGCGATCGTGAGGATGAGGACCATCTTGCGGCCGAACCGGTCCCCGATATACCCGAAGACCATGCCGCCAAACGGCCGGGCCGCGAAACCGACGCCATAGGTGGCGAACGATGCGATCAGGGCCCCGTCGTCGCCGAGCGGCTTGAAGAAGAGCGGGCCGAAGATCAGGGCCGAGGCCAGGCCGTAGATGTAGAAGTCGTAGTACTCCAGGGCGGAACCCACGGAGCTGGCAAGCGTTGCCCGTCGCAGCTGGTCCGGATCGACGACGGCGCCGTCCGCTTCAGCGAGCGGTGTATTAGTACTAGTTGTCACAAGCACTCCCTCAAGAACACTCCAGACCCCCGTTGGCCTGGTGGGATGTGAGCAACTCCCGAAGAGTCGATCACCATGCTGAACAGCGTACAGCATGGTGATCGGCTAGCCAATGAGTAATCGGATTTATTCCTGCCGGCCCTGCGGAACCCCGTGCGGGCGGGTTAGCCCATGGGATTTCCGAGGGACCGGGCGAGGTCCTTGAGTTCCTTCACCATCATGGCGCCCTGCTCTTCCGAGTAGGTCGCCTTCAGCGCGGTGACCGAGAGGCCCAGGCTGGGGCCGTGCGCACCGCGCGTCGGGACGGCCACGGCCAGGCACACGACGCCGGTGGTGGACTCCTCGTCTTCAAAGGCGTAGCCCTGCTCCCGGATCACGGCGAGCTGGGCCTTGAGCTCGGCCCCCGTACGCAGCGATTTCGGCGTCAGGACCGGCAGTTCGGCGTCGTCCGGGAACATCTCGTCGACGTCGTGGTCGTGCAGGCGCGCTATCAGGGCCTTGCCCACGGCACAGAGGGACACCGGCATCTTGTCCCCGATGTTGGACGTCAGGCGGACCGCAGGGTGGCCTTCATAGCGGGCCAGGTAGATGACGTTTGTTCCGTCAAGCATGGCAATGCGGACGGTCTCCCCCGAAAGCGTCGGGGCCTGTTCGCAGAACCGGTAGAACTCCTGCACCTCATCCAGGCGGCTGAGGTAGGCCGCACCCAGCTCCACCAGTTTGCGTCCGAGCGTGAATTCCGCGCCCTGGCGGTTGATCAGCCTGGCCTCCTCGAGGGCGAGCAGCAGATTGGACGTTGAGGACTTCGGGATTCCCAGCTCCCTGGCCAGATCGCTCAGCGTGAGTCGCCCGGTCGCAGATGCGGCCAGGGCCTCCAGCACGGCGGCGGCGCGGGTGACGGCCGGTGCCGGTGATGCGCTCCCCAATCCGTCGGAGGTTCGGGAAACTCGGGAATCGGCCATGATTCTCCTTCAGGTATCGCGCGCAGTCGCCGCGCCACTCATTCGAATGCCGTCCAGTCAGCTGAACAGTAACCATCATAATGTCTGGCGGGCCGCCACGGGATTCGTCAGTTCGCCGACGCCGGCAATGTGGCAGCTGACAGTATCGCCGGGGACGATCGGGGCGGCCTCGGCCGGGAAGCCCGTGAGCACCAGGTCCCCCGGGTGCAGCGTCATGAAGGAGGTGATGTAGGCGAGGATTTCTTCCACCTTCCAGCCGAGATCGGCAGAGCTGGCCGCCTTGAGCTCCACGCCGTTGTGCCTGATGCCGATCTCGAGGTCATCACCTGTCAGATCCGTGACGATCCAGGGACCGGCAGGCGTGAACGTGTCCTGGCTCTTGGCGCTGACCCACAGCTCGTCGGATTGCTGCAGGTCCCTGGCCGAGACGTCGTTTCCGATGGTGTACCCCAGAACCGCGGTCCTCGCGTTGCCGGGTGTCAGCCCCCGGGCCCTGCTCCCGACGACGATTGCCAGCTCCGCTTCCGGTTCGACACGGCCCACTCCGGGCCTGAGTTCGATGGCGTCGCCCGGACCCACCACGCTGGTCGCCGCCTTGTGGAAGGCCTGCGGCGGCAGGTCACGGCCGGCGCGGCCGGTGTTGTGCGCCATGCCCAGGACGTTGGCCGGGATGCTTGGCGCGAGGAAGGTGAATTCCCCTTCATGGACCGTCGCGCCGATGTCCCACCCGCTGCGGGGCCGGCTGCCGGCGTTGGCCGGAGAGCCCGGGAAGGGGGTCCCGGTCACCGTCCAGACCTTGCCGGTGTCGCTGTAGAAGTCCGCAGCGTCGTTGGCGATAAAGAAATGCTCGTCCTCGGCAACAGGGGAAAGCGGGCGGACTCGGGCTATGCGGCGGGCAGTCGTGGCGGTCATGAACACATCCTAGGTCTCCGCGGGTACGCGGCGGCTCCGCGCCGACATCCCGGCCACTCCGGGCCCGGATTAGGCCATCGACTGGGGTATTTCTCCCGGCCGGAATCCCGCCCGCGCGTTTCACATTTCCAAATGTTCACGGTATATTCATAACAAGCCTTCCACCGCGGCATCCCCCAATAGTCGCGGTGGAAGGCTTTTCCAATGCCCGGGTTTTCCAGTGCCCGGGTTAGGGGCGCCCGCCTATGCGGCGTCCGCGACCGCCTCCCGCAGCCGCCAGCCGCCGCCGAGTCCGTCCCGGACGATTTCCATGGTGGTGAGGGCCGATTGCCGGTTGCGGCCAAGCCGTGCCTGGATCTGCCAGACCTCGACGTCCACCCGGCTCAGTCCCTTCGGCATGCGGCGCTCCGCCTCCCACCAGTTGACCCGCTCAAACCAGCGGACCGGTTCGGCCCCGATCAACCATTCCCTGCCTCCGCGCAGCACGGCCTGGGGCCGCCCGTCCGGGCCTGTTTTCACCATCACGTGCTCCATGCCCGTCACACTAGGGGGGAGCCCGGACATTTTCGGCGCCCGGACGGAATGTGGAGGCCCGACGGGGGCCGTGAACTACAAAACCCCGCCATTGCCGACCATCTGGTCCGGCATGACGGGGTTTTCTGTGGTGGGTCCTACCGGGATCGAACCGATGACATCCACGGTGTAAACGTGGCGCTCTACCAGCTGAGCTAAAGACCCAAACCGCGGTATCCGCGCCTCAGCGTTTCAACCAACGAACAGCTACTGTACAGGATGCCAGCGGCCAAGCGCCAATCGGTCCGACCCCTTCCTAGAGCGGGGGCAGCTCGGCGGCAAGCCAGCTCAGGGCCCCGCTGACGCCTGCGTCGAGCTTGATGGTGGCGAGGTCATCGCCGCGGGTGGCTCCCCGGTTGATGATGACGACGGCTTTGCCCTGTTTGGCGGCGTGCCGGACAAATCGCAGGCCGCTCATGACGGTCAGGGACGAGCCTGCCACCAGGAGCGCCCGGGCCGCGTCGACCATGGCGTAGGAGCGCTCCACCCGGTCTTTGGGCACGTTTTCACCGAAGTAGACGAAGTCCGGCTTCAAGGTGCCCCCGCAGGCGGGACAGCGGGCAACGACGAAGGATTCGATCAGCCCGGAGTCCTCGACCGTGGCATCGGCATCGGGGGCCATTTCAATCACCCCGGCGGCGTGGGCACGTTCCAGGAATCCCGGGTTGAGTTCCTCGAGGACCCCGGCCAGGAGCCGGCGGGTGTACCGCCGGAGGCAGTCGAGGCACACCACCTGGTCGAAGCGGCCGTGCAGGTCCACGACGTTGACGCTGCCGGCGTCTTCGTGGAGACGGTCGACGTTCTGGGTGATGAGTCCAGTGAGCAGTCCGCGGTGCTCCAGCCGGGCGACGGCGGCATGTCCGTCGTTGGGGTCCGCGCGGCGAAGGTGCGACCAGCCGATGTGATTGCGGGCCCAGTAGCGCTGCCGGTTCGCCGCCTCGCCGATGAATTCCTGGTAGGTCATGGGCGCCCTCGGGGCAGCGCCGGGGCCCCGGTAGTCCGGGATGCCGGAATCGGTGCTCAGGCCGGCGCCGGTCAGCACGGCGAACCGGCCCCCGGCGAGAAGACCGTGGATGTCCTGCAGGACCTCGAGCTCGTCCCGCTGGAGTTCGGCCGAGGTGCCGGCGGCCGTGACCGGCGGGAGGCTGGCAAAACCAGTCATGCCGATCCCGGGGCGCCGCTGCCTCACCGGATCAGCTCCCGCCGAGCCCCGCCAGGGCGGCCCGGTATTCGGCAAGGTCCCGGGCCTGGCCGCGGGGATTGACGACGACGTAGCGGACAACGCCCGCGGCGTCGATGATGAAGGTGCCTCGCAGTGCCATGCCGCTTTCGGGGTCGAACACGCCGTAGGCCGAGGCCACGGCGCCGTGCGGCCAGAAGTCGGCGAGAAGGTCGAAACCGTAGCCTTCTTTTTCGGCGTAGGCCCGCTGGGCGAACTTGCTATCCACCGAAACAGCCAGCACTGCGGCGTCGGCATCCTCGAACAGCGCGAGGTTGTCCCGGATTTCACACAGTTCACCGGTGCAGATGCCGGAGAAAGCGAACGGATAGAAGACCACGACGACGTTGCGGCCCCGGAAGTCGGAGAGGCGGACCGGCTCTCCGAACTGATTGGCAAGCTCAAAGTCCGGTGCGGGATCGCCGACGGCCGGCACCCCACCGGGAACAGGGGTAACGGCGCCGGCCGGCCGGGCGGCGTCGTTCTGGACCGCTTGGGTCACTTGTTCTTCCGCGTGACCAGCCGGGTGGCGCTCCAGTCCTTGGAGACGCCGGCCGAGGTGGTGTAGTGGAGTCCCGCAGTGGGCGCGGCGTCCTGGATGTCGGCGGGCGAAACGTAGCCGACCCGCCCGGACTTGGGGGTCAGGACCCACACGACGCCGCCCTCGGTGAGGGTGGTCAGCGAATCGACCAGGGTGTCAACGAGGTCGCCGTCACCGGCCCGCCACCACAGGATGGCGGCATCGACCACTTCGTGATCGTCCTCATCGAGGAGTTCCGAGCCCGTGAGATCTTCGATGTCGTCACGCAAGTCGAAGTCGACGTCGTCGTCATAACCGAATTCCTGAATCAGGTCCCCGTCTTTGAAACCCAGTTTCTCCGCCACATTTACCGAAGTGGCGGCGTCGGCCTCGCTCACGTGTTGCTCCTATGCTTTGTGAATTGCTTCATGTCTTCAATGGCACTAGTGATTTCCATTACTCCAAGCCAACACCCTTTGAGCCTTCGCTTCAAGCTGTTGGCCCCGCGATCCGCCATATTCTGCGTCACACAGGGCGATCCGAAGGCTGACGGGCAGCCCGCGGTCACACAACCAGTATGCCCGTGAAATACGTCGGGGGGTCCATGCGGCGGCTACGCATCCGTCAACGCGCACGGCTAGAGTGGCTGATGACGACTACGCCTGTGCGGGCAACCGCCCCACTGATGACACAGGCAGGCGTACCGTGATTGGACCTTGCCCGGCGCATACGACCGGGCTGTTGTAACCGATATGTCGCACACGTCGCGTTCACGCCAGGCAGTCACCCTGCCCGGAGCTGAGGGTGCCGATGGATGCGCTCAAAGAGAGGTTGGACGTGGCTGCAGGAGAAGATACCTCCCATATCCTCAGCGGGTTGACAAACCAGCTGCCTGATCGTGATCCGGAAGAGACCGCCGAGTGGCTGGAGTCCTTGGATACGCTGATTCAGGAACAGGGCACCGAGCGTGCCCAGTACATCATGCGGAGCCTGCTTCAGCGGGCCGGGGCGCAGAGTGTGGGTGTTCCGATGGTGACCACCACGGACTACGTCAACACGATCCCGGTGGACCAGGAAGCGCCGTTCCCCGGGGACGAGGAGATCGAGCGGAAGTACCGGGCGTGGCTGCG
>NZ_BAAAQB010000036.1:0-649 GCF_039531445.1 Arthrobacter humicola
CCACCGGAAGGTGCCGTTCGGACGGGCGCAGGTACTGGGTGATCGTGATGAGGTCGCAGCCGGCCTCGTGCAGGTCCCGCAGGGCCTCGGAAATCTCGTCGCGGGTCTCGCCCATGCCCAGGATCAGGTTGGACTTGGTCACCATGCCGTGCTTCCGGCCCTGGGTGATGACGTCCAGGGACCGCTCGTAGCGGAACGCGGGACGGATCCGCTTGAAGATCCGCGGCACGGTTTCGACGTTGTGGGCGAAGACCTCGGGCTTGGAGTCGCAGATCGCCGCGATGTGCTCGGGCTTGCCGGAGAAGTCCGGGATCAGCAGTTCGACGCCGGTGCCCGGGTTCAGCTCGTGGATCTTGCGGACCGTCTCGGCGTAGAGCCAGACGCCCTCGTCGGCGAGGTCATCGCGGGCCACCCCGGTCACGGTGGCATAGCGCAGGGCCATGGACTGCACTGAGCGGGCCACCTTGGTGGGCTCGAAGACGTCCACCGGGGAGGGCTTGCCGGTGTCGATCTGGCAGAAGTCGCAGCGGCGCGTGCATTCGGAGCCGCCGATCAGGAAGGTGGCTTCCTTGTCTTCCCAGCATTCGAAGATGTTGGGGCAGCCGGCCTCTTCACACACCGTGTGGAGGCCTTCCTTCTTGACGAGGTT
>NZ_BAAAQB010000037.1:0-31739 GCF_039531445.1 Arthrobacter humicola
CGACCCACCCTGAACCTGGAGACCCCAGCCAACCGGCTGAACCAGCTGCTGCACGCAGCCTAAACCCCGGCGTTGCTCCAACCAGTTGACTTTGCCGGGGTTTAGGCAGCCACAAGTGATAGGGCAACGGGAAGGGGTTACTTTTCGACGAGGGTCAGGACGTCGTAGGTGGCCACGATTTCGTCGTTCTGGTTGGTCAGGACGGCGTCCCAGGCCACCTCGCCGTATTCGTCGGTCTCGCGCGGGGTGATCTTCTTGGCGGTCAGGGTGACCCGGATGGAGTCCCCGGCCGCCACGGACGTGATGAAGCGCAGGTTCTCCAGCCCGTAGTTGGCCAGGACCGGGCCCGGTGCGGGCTCGACGAACAGGCCGGCGCCCCAGGCCAGGAGCAGGTAGCCGTGGGCCACGATGCCCGGGAAGAACGGGTTGGCCGCCGCGGCTTCCGGGTTGGTGTGGGCGTAGAAGGTGTCGCCCGTGGAGTTCGCGAACTTCGTGATCTCCTCCAGCGTGACTTCGCGCAGCCCGGAGCGGATGGCGTCGCCGATGTGCAGCGTGGCGAGGGACTTCCGGAACGGGTGCTGGCCCTCGGTCTCGAGCGTGAAGTTGCGGTCCGCGCCCGTGTGCCAGACGCCGGTGACCGCGGTGAGCATGTTGGGCGAGCCCTGGATGGCGGTGCGCTGCATGTGGTGCATCACGGAGCGGATGCCGCCGAGCTCTTCGCCGCCGCCGGCGCGGCCCGGTCCGCCGTGGACCAGGTGCGGGACCGGGGAACCGTGGCCGGTGGAGCTGCGGGCGTCCTCGCGGTTGAGCATGAGCACACGGCCGTGGTGGGCCGCGATCCCGGTGACCAGCTGCTGCGCCACGGCGGGATCGTTGGTGCAGACCGAGGCGACGAGCGAGCCGCCGCCGCGGGCGGCGAGCCGGACGGCGTCGGCCAGATCCGTGTAACCGATCACCGAGGACACCGGGCCGAAGGCCTCGAGCGAGTGGACTTCCTCGGCTTCCGGGTCGGCCCAGCTCAGCAGGACCGGGGACATGAAGGCGCCGCCGTCGACGACGCCGATGCTCCCGTCCGCGCTGGTGACCTTCGGCGAATCGAGCGTGCCGTAGGCAAGCTCGCCGCCGGCGTCGAGCATGGACTGGACGGCCGCGCGCACATCGGCGAGCTGCTCCCGTGAGGCCAGGGCGCCCATCGTGACGCCCTCCGCGCGGGGGTCACCGAGCACAACGCGTTCGCGGATGCGCTCCCCGACTGCGGCGATGACGTCCTGAACCTGCTCCTGCGGAACGATCGCGCGGCGGATCGAGGTGCATTTCTGGCCTGCTTTGGCCGTCATCTCGGTGACGAGGGATTTGATGAAGGCGTCGAATTCCGGCGTGCCTTTGACGGCGTCCGGGCCGAGGATTGCGGCGTTGAGGGAGTCGGTTTCGGAGGTGAAGCGGACGCCGCCCTTGACCACGTTGGGGTGGGACTTCAGCGTGTTGGCGGTCGAGGCCGAACCCGTGAACGCCACGAGGTCGCGGTAGTCCAGGTGGTCCAGCAGGGTGCGGACGGAGCCGGAAATAAGCTGCAGCGAGCCCTTGGGGAGGATGCCGGATTCATCGATTGCCTTGACGACGGCCGCGGCCACGTACCCGGTGGGGGTGGCGGGCTTGACGATGGTGGGGACGCCGGCGATGAAGGCCGGGGCGAGCTTCTCCAGCATGCCCCAGACCGGGAAGTTGAAGGCGTTGATCTGCACGGCGACGCCCGGGATGCGGGTGTAGATGTGTTCTCCGGCGAAGGAGCCGTCCTTGGACAGCACCTCCATGGGGCCGTCCACCACCACCTGGGAGTTCGGGAGCTCGCGGCGGCCCTTGGAACCGAACGTGAAGAGCACGCCGATGCCGCCGTCGATGTCGATCATGGAGTCGATCTTGGTGGCGCCGGTCTGTGCCGAAAGGGCGTAGAACTCCTCGCGCCGGCCGTTGAGGTACTGCGCCAGTTCCTTGAGCTTGAGGGCGCGCTGGTGGAAGGTCAGCTTGCCGAGTTCCGCCTGCCCGGTGGTGCGGCCGTAGTCCACGACGGCGGCGAGGTCGAGTCCTTCGGTGCTCACCTTGGCCAGGAGTTCGCCGGTGCTGGCGTCCAGGACCGGCGCGGCGCCGGCGGCGGAGGCTGCGTCGGGAGTCCACCAGGAACCCCGGATGAAGCTGGGAACGATCTCTACGGTGTCTACTGTGGGTACGACTGTGGTGGTCATCGTTGACGGGTCCTTCCAACGCGGGGCAAGATCAACACGGCCAGCATTACTGACCGTCCGTTCGGTAATATGTCTACAGTACATGAATGAGGCTTGCCGCACACTAGCTACGGCAGCACAGACCGGCCAGGCCAATGGCCGGCCGGCAACGAAGGAGACGCTATGACGCCCGAGACCGGCAGCACCGAGTTGTGGAAGATCACCCTCGGGGAACTCGACGAGAAGATGGGCGTGAAGATCGTCGAGGAGTCCGTGGACCGCGTGGTGGCGACCATGCCGGTGGAGGGCAACCGGCAGTCGTTCGGGCTCCTGCACGGCGGCGCCTCGCTGGCCGTGGGCGAGGCCGTGGGATCCTGGGCCGCCGTGATCCACGCCAGCACCCTGGGCAAGACGGCCGTGGGCGTCGACGTCTCGGCCACGCATCACAAGTCGGCGCGGGAAGGGACCATCACCATCACGGCAACCCCGATCCACCTCGGCGGCACCCTGACCACCCACGAGGTCCTGATCACCAACGAGGTCGGCCAGCGGCTCTGCACGCTGCGGATCACCAACCTGCTGCTGGACCGCAAGGCCTGACGGCCGAGTTCGCGGCCCGGGGTTCCGTCCCGAACCCCCGAGGTCGCCCCAGACTTGCGGGCTCGCCGTAGCCGTACGGCGAGCCCGCAGCTTTCCGGCGAACTGGGTCCTGGGCCAAGGCCCGCCTACACCGCTCTCCCCGCGTGATGTAGGGCCGATCGACCCGGAAGGCCCGACGACGGGACTGTTAGCTTGGAAGTGCTGAGTCGCCCGGCAACGCTGGGTGCAACCGGTCACACCGGAAGGGACCCATCATGCTCTCAGACACCTCGCTTCCCGTCATCAAGGCAACGCTTCCCGTAGTCGGCGAGCACATCGAGGAGATCGCCAAGCGCTTCTACAAACATATGTTCGAGGCGCGGCCGGACCTCCTGGACGGCCTCTTCAACCGGGGGAACCAGGCGGACGGCCGCCAGCAGCAGGCGCTCGCCGGATCTATCGCGGCGTTCGCCGGCATGCTCGTGGACAAACCGGATCAGGTCCCGGACCATCTGCTCTCCCGGGTGGCCCACAAACACGTCTCGCTGGGACTAAGCCCGGACCAATACCAGGTTGTCCACGACCACCTCATGTGGGCGATCGTGGATGTCCTCGGGGACGCCGTGACTCCCGAGGTCGCCGCCGCCTGGGACGAGGTCTACTGGCTGATGGGGAACCTGCTCATCAACAAGGAACGCGGACTGTACAACGCCGTGCACCTCTCCCCCGAGACCATATGGCGGACGTGGCGGGTGGTGCGGCGGATCCAGGAGACGGAGGACGTTGTCTCCTTCGTCGTCGAACGGACCGACGAGCGCGACGTCAAGCCGTCCCTGCCGGGGCAGTACGTGACCCTCAAGATGGCCATGCCCGACGGCGTGCAGCAGCCCCGGCAATACAGCCTCACCAAGGCCGACGACGGGCAGCACCGGCAGTTCGCGGTGAAGCGCGTCCACGGCCTCGCGACTCCCGACGGCGAGATGTCCACGCTGCTCCACAACGGTGTCCAGGTGGGCGATGAGGTGGTGCTGTCGGCACCGTTCGGCGACGTGGTGCTGGAGTACACGGACCGTCCGCTGGTTATGGCCAGCGCGGGGATTGGGATCACCCCGATGGCCGGGATGCTGTCGCACCTGGTGAAGTCCGGCTCCCAGCGCCAGGTGATGCTCCTCCATGCCGATGACAGCGAGGCGTCCTTTCCGCTCCGGGCGCAGGTCCGGGAGGATCTCGCGACGCTGGCGGACGGGACCTTGAAGACGTGGTTCCTGACTCCCCCGGAGGCCGGAGAGTCGTCCGGATCCGTGTTCCCCGGGTTCATGGACGTCAGCGCGGTGGAGCTCCCCGACGACGCCGAGTACTACCTCTGCGGTCCCCTGCCGTTCCTGAAGTCGGTGCGCAGCGCCCTGATTGCCGGCGGCGTCCCTGCCAAGGACATTCAATACGAGGTTTTCGGCCCGGATCTCTGGCTGGCTGACTTCCAGTAGCCGCGGTAGCTAACGCACCGCCCGACGCCGGGCGAAGATCACGACGGCCGCGCCCAGCAGCAGGGCACCGGCGCCGAGACCGGCGGCGTACAACAGCCCTCCGGCGCCCGTGCCGGCCAGCTGGTTTGCGTTGCCCGGAGGCGTGCCGCCCACCGTGACGGAGGCATCCGACGGCGGGACGGTAGAGGGCGGGACGGTGGACGGCGCAACGGGAACCTGCGCAACGGGAACCTGCGCCGGAACTGTCGAGTGCGCAGGAGTTCCGGGCTGCCGGGGAGCGGGCTGCTGGACGGCCGGCTGCTGGGGAACCGCCGGCGTCTCATCGGGGGTGCCCGCGGAAGCAGGCGCGGCGTCGATGGTGAACGCGACGGCGGCCGGAAGTGAAGCGACCCCGTCAATTGCCTGCGTGACCGTAAGCCTATGCGCTCCGGCGGCCAGGCCTGCGGGGAAGGGGACACTCCACCGGGCGCCGCCGGCCAGATCCTGCGGAACCCGCGGCTGCAGCGAGGCCCTCGCCCCCGTACCGGCGGAACTTGCCTGTGCCGATCCGATGGCCGCACCGTCCATGGACACGCTGACCTCGGCGCCATCGACGGCGGTCCCGGAGATGCTCGCGGGCAGGGAATCCTGGCGGAGATGCTTGCCATCGCGGATGCCCGAGACCGCCGGGACTGGCGGGATGACGGTGAAACTGCTGGTCGCGGAGGGGCTGTCCGTTTGGCCCGGAGCCGTCAGCACCGCGGTCACCGAGACTTTGCCGAAGACCGGCTGATCGGCCACGTTGATGCTCCAGCGGCCGTCCGGGGCGACCAGTCCGGTCCCGGTGAAGTCACCGGAGAGCCGCACCGTGCGGCCGGGCTCCCCCGTTCCCTCAATCGTTTCGACGGCGGTCAGCCCAGGGCCGTCCGCATGGCCGTCCGTCCGGGCGTCTGCCGGAGCCGTGATGACCGGGGCCGCGAGGCCGGAGACCTTCACGGACAGGGAGACCGCCCCGGAGCGGCTGAAGCCGTTCACGGTTTCCGCGGAAAACGTGAAGGAACCGGCCCACTCGGGTGCGGGGAACTGCCAGTTTCCCGACGCGTCCACCGGCACTTCCAACGGCTGGCCCGGCTTCTGGCCCGGGTTTGAGCTTTGGACGGTGATGCGGACCTTGGAATTCGGCGCCACCACGGAAGCCGGGGCGGCATCCACGTGGCCCGTGATGGGCTCGCCGGCCGTGAGGGTTCCGTTGGCGGCCGCGGCGAGCGTCGGCTTGTTCAGAAACAGCTGCAGCTGGACTCCTCCGGGAATCCGGCCGGTGGCGTCTTCGAGCGTCGTCGCGATGGCGCGGGTCTGGACGCCGCCGTCGCTTTCCGCCCCGGTGTGCGTGCCCACCGCGAAGTTCCCGCTGATCCAGGGGCCGCCCGAGTCGCCGGGGCGGGACTTTACCGTGGTGGAGTCAAAGCCGTTCAACGCCCGGAGATCGTTGTCGTAGTCCGGCGGCAGGGAGTCCGGACCGGCGATGACCCACGTTCCCACGGAGTCCACGGTTCCGCACGACCAGCCGAGGCTCCGGCCGGATCGGCACACGGGCTGGCCCTGGAAGGGAGCCACGGTTCCCACGATCTTCACGGAGGTCGGCCCAGGATCGGCGGGGTTGTCCCACCGGGTGACGGCGGGCTGGAGGTCCAGGCCGCTTCTGATGCCTTGGAGGACGGCGATGTCCGTGCCCACATTGGTCCCGTCCGAGGCAACCTTGGTGTTGCCCGGACCGCCGAACTGGCTGAATCCGAAGGACCCCAGGGTTCCGGCGGCTGTGCCGGAACCGGCCCCGCCGGCCGCCGGCGCACCCGCCGGGTTTTCAATCTCGGCCTGCTTCGCGGCGCCGTCAGCGGCGCAGTGCCCGGCCGTCAGGATCAGGGGCTCGCCCGCGGGGCCGAAGGCTCCGAACCCGGCCGAGCACACGGTCCGGCCGTCAATGATGTAGCCCTCGCCGCCAAAGTAGTCCTCCTCCGTGGCGATCCGGGATCCTTGCTCCAGCGCTACGTTGGCGTAGCGGGCCACAAAGTCCGCCGCGGACATCTTCGGCTTAGTGCCCGGCGCTGTCGCCGGCGTTGTGTCCGTGCCGGTGAGCAGGCCGGCGCTGGAGGCAGGCCCGGTTTGCGCCGTCGTTGTGCCGCCGGTTCGGATGACGAAGTGGCCGTTGGTGTAGGTGACAGCCTGGAGCCCGGCGGCGCCGACGTCGCGGACATAGGCCTCGAACAGTTGCTGCGTGCTGGAGGCAAGGAGCTCGGCGGCCGAGGGGACCACGGCTGCGGATGCGGGGGCGGCCAGCACGAAATCGGCAGGGCCGGCCTGATTTAGTTGGTCCACGCCATTCACTTGGTCCACGCGGTTGAGTTCCGCCACGCGCGCCCGGAGCTCGGGGCCCTCGCCTTCGACGACGATCGTGCCGGCGTGGAGGCTGATCCCCACATAGCCGGGGAGCGCACGGAGGGAGGGCGCGGCGTCGGCGGCCCGCCGGGCCAGGGCCCCGGCGGCGTTGAATTCCGAGAGGGTCATGCCAAGGTCCCGCTGCACGGCTTCGGCGAGACCGGTACCGCTGATGGGCGCCGTGGCAGGCGCCGGAGCAGAGTCGGCTGCAGAAGAACCAGCCGAAGTCTCAGCCGGGGAAGACGCGGCAGGCGCCGCCGTCGTCGCTGGGACCGGCGAGGGCGAGGTTGAGGGTGACGACCCAGCCGGGACCGGCGTCGGCGTTCCCGTACCGGTTTCGGCCTCTGCCGGCATGGCGGACACGGTTCCGGCGGACAAGGTGCCGGCGAGCGCGATCGCAAGGGCGGCAGCACGCACCATCAGCTGGAACTTCGGAGTCTTCACCCGGTTACTCTAGCGTCCCAATTTGGCCAGAATGGCCGTCAACTCCCGGTCCGTTATGCCATTGTGGCGTAAGAAAGTTTCAGTCTTCACGTGGCGAACGAACCGCAGCAGGCTTTCGCCGCGGGATTCCAGCAGGGGCACCAGGGCGTCCTCGGGCAGGAAGCGCTCGTGCGGATGCGGGACGGCGGAGCGCCGGTGATGCTCGTTGATGCCCCGCATGGAGCGCTGGTAGGCACGCACAATGGCTTCGTCGCTGTGCCCGGCGAGGTCCTGGAGCATGGCAGCGATCATGCCGCTCCGGTCCCGCCCGGCGGAGCAATGGATGATCACCCCGCCCTCCGCGGCGGCCACCGCTTTGAAGACGCCGGCCAGCAGGTCCGGGAAGAGCCTGGCGTTGTCGGCATAGGAGGCGGGGTCGTTCAGGTACGGCACGCAGAGTTCACGGAATTCGCTGTTGGCCGGGTCTTCGGTGGGAGCCAGCACGACCTCGAAGGCCGCCAGGGCTGCCTCGTCCACCGGCGGGTCGGTCTCCCGGCGCCGGATTTCGGCCTCGTTGCGGAGGTCGACGACGGTCCGGATGCCGTGGTCGTACGCCTGCCGCCAGCCGGCCTCGGTCAGCCATTCGCGGCGTCCCATGCGGTAGACGTCCCCGGCCACGTGCCAGGCGTTGACCGCACCCTCCCAGCGCATCGCTCTGTGCACCGCCATCCCATTGGCGTAGCCACCCGAGGCGGCAGGAATCGTCATCCTGAAAGCTAATCACACGCCCCGGCGCCGATCCACGGCAGGATTCCCAAAAGACATACACAGTGGGAATATTGGCATGGTGCGGGTTCCCGATTCCGCAGAGTAGCGGAGCACCCGGTAGCCGCCGGACTCCTTTTCAGTTCGCCTGCCGCCGGGGCTGACACCCCTTCGCGATGCGATTTCAAAGCATGGGCGCTGAAGCCAGCGTGTTACTGAGGAGAACACCATGGGAAGTCTGAAACTTCGACGCCGGCGAACGGCTCTGGCAGCCGGTCTCGCCGCCCTGGCAATGGCGGCCGGTTTGGCGGGGGTGCCGGCGCAGGCGGTGGGCAGGACCACGTACATCGCGCTGGGAGACTCCTACGCCGCCGGGCTGGGGGCCGGTCCGTATCTGGATAGTTGTTACCGCAGCGAGAACACCTATTCCGAACTCGCTGCCCACGCGCCAACCATCAAGCTGGTCGCCAACGCGGCCTGCAGCGGCACGACGACCCAGGACGTCGTGAACACCCAGCTGAGGCAGCTGAATAAGACCACCGACCTCGTCACCATCACAGCTGGCGGCAACAATCTCCGGTTTGGGGCAATCCTTGCGTACTGCAGTGCCGCCATGGTGAGTCCCGTCGCGGGGCGGCAGTGCGCCGCGGCGACGGACTTCGCGGAGGGCGAGATCTCCAGCCATAAACTGGACGGTGACGTGACCGCGATGATTCAGAGCGTGAAGGCTGCCGCCCCCAACGCCAGGGTTGTGGTGACGGGCTACCCCTACCTCTATGATCCGGTCGCCCCGGGTCAGACTGATCCGATGTCCCTGTTCATCTATAAAGCCACACACCTGGCTGACGGCCTGAACGGCTCCATCGCCGCCGCGGCCGGGGCCGCCGGAGCGGAGTACGTCGATGTACGGGCCGCTTTCGCCGGTCATGGCGTCAATTCCGCGGCCCCGTGGATCAATCTCAACCTTTTGGCCCCGGCCAGTCCCGAAAACTACCACCCGAACGCCAAGGGCTACACGGCGTACTTCGCATCACTTCGCGAGGCCAAGGCCTACTCGACCCGCTGACGCCGTCTGGCCAGCCGGGCCTCGAGGCCGTTGCGGACCATGGGCCACTCGTGCTCGAGGATGGAAAAGACCACCGTGTCCCGCAGGACGCCGTCGGCGGTGCGGGAGTGGCTGCGCAGGACGCCGTCCTGCTTGGCTCCCAGCCGGGCGATCGCCTCGCGGGACTGGTGGTTGAGCCAGTGTGTCCGGAATTCGACGGCCGGGCACCCGAGCGTTTCGAACGCGTGCCGCAGCATCAGGAGCTTGGAGTCCGGGTTGGTGCCGCTGCCGTGCGCGGAGGCGGCGTTCCAGGTGGATCCGATCTCGACGCGCGGCGTGACCGGATCGATGTTCATGTAGGTGGTCATGCCGATGACCGCGCCGGGCGTGCCGGTGGCCGGATCGATCAGCCGCGTGGCGAACGGCAGCATGGATCCCTGCTCCTGGAGCGCGAGACGGCGGTCAATCTCCGCTGCCATCCCCTCCGGCTCGGGGACGCCGGTGTACCAGAGCTTCCACAGTTCGCCGTCGCGCACCGCGTCCACGAGGCCGTCGTGGTGGTCCTGGCTCAGCGGTTCCAGCACGACATATTTTCCGGTGAGCGTTGTGGGATGAATGCGGTTCACGCGACCATCCTAGGTGCGGGAGACGGCTGTTTGCCGGATCACGGGCGGCCCGGAGGCAGGTTCGGTCCCCATGCCGGGCCTTCTGGGTAGGCTGGGGCCATGATCACAGTCACCGGTACGGTCCGCTCAGCCCTGGATGCCAGTAGCGCCTTCGCATACCTCGCCGCTTTCGAACACACGCCGGAATGGGACCCCGGGACGCCGGTGGTCAGGAAGCTCTCCGACGGCCCGGTGGCTGTGGGCCACCGCTATCACGCCGAAGCGGAGTTTCGCGGCAAGCGGCAGACGCTGATGTACGAGGTCGTGGAGCTGGCCGGGACCGTCATCAAACTGCGTGGTGAAAACAAGTCAGTCATCTCCGTGGACACGATCGACGTCACGCCTTCAGGCTCCGGATCCGAAGTCCGGTACACCGCGGAATTCCGGCTCAAAGGTTGGCTCAAGCTTGCCGAACCGTTCGTCAAGCCGGCCTTCCAGTCGCTTGCGGCTCCGGCCATGGACGGCATGAAGAAGACCCTGGACGCCCGGGCAGCAAGGTAGTCCCCGCCCTGCGGTCACTCGGTCCAGTCGAAGAAGCCCTTGCCGGTCTTGCGGCCCAGTTCGCCGCGGGCCACCTTGTCGCGGAGGATCTGCGGCGGGGCGAAGCGCTCCCCCAGGGTGGACTGCAGGTATTCCGCGATGCCGAGGCGCACGTCGAGGCCGACGATGTCTGTGGTCCGCAAGGGTCCGGTGGGGTGCTTGTAGCCCAGGACCATGGCGTTGTCGATGTCCTCGGCGGACGCCACGCCCTCTTCCACCATGCGCATCGCTTCGAGGGCGATCGCGACGCCAAGCCTCGAGGAGGCGAAGCCGGGGGCGTCGTTGACGACGACGGCGGTCTTGCCGAGAGCTTCCACCCAGCCGCGGGCGGCCTGGGCCAGGGCATGGGAGGTCTGTTCGCCGAGGACCACTTCGATCAGGGTCGACGCCGGAACCGGGTTGAAGAAGTGCAGCCCCAGGAAGTTCTGCGGCCGCTTCAGCTCGCGGGCCAGCCCGTTGACGGACAGTGATGACGTGTTGGAGGCGAGGTAGGCGTCGTCGTCGAGCCGTTCCTCGATGCCGCGCAGGGCGGTGACCTTCAGGTCCCAGTCTTCCGGCACCGCCTCAACCACCAGGTGCCGGCCGGCGAAGTCGTCGTAGTCGACGGTGACCGCGAGCCGGGAGACCATCTCGTCCAGATTGCCGTCTACGGCGCCACGTTCGATGCTCTTGGCCGCTGCGGACTCGACCCGCTCGCGGGCGGCCTCGGCCGAAGCCTCGTCGCGCTCCACGACCAGGACATCGGCGCCCTTGATCAGGAAGGCGTGGGCGATGCCGGCGCCCATGCGGCCGCCTCCGAGGACTCCCACGAAGTGGGGAAGATCACTGTTGGGAAGGTTGGCGGGGAGTACGGAGTTGCCCATGGCTAGTTCTTCTTCTCGGATTCGTTGGCTGCCGTCTTTGCGGCAGATTTCTTGTCGGATTTTTTGTCCAGGAAAGCCTGCATGCGGTCGAATTTTGCCTGCGATTCGAAGAGGATCCCCTGCGCCAGCTGGTCGATGAGAGGGTGCGCCTCGGCCGGGGCATGGAACACGGACTTGGTGATCCGCACGGCTAGCGGATCCTGCGTGGCGATCCGGTCGGCGAGCTTGTGCGCCGCGGCCATGAGCTCGGACGGTTCATGGATTTCGGTGATGAGGTTGACGGCCAGGGCGCGTTCTGCGCGCAGCACGGCGCCGGCGAGCAGCATCTCCTTGGCCACAGGCTCCCCGACAAGTTCTTTGAGGCGCCAACTGGCACCTGCCGCGGCCAGGATGCCGAGGCCGGTTTCCGGGTTGCCGATCCGGACCGACGGGGTGCCGATCCGGAAGTCGGCGGCGTAGGCCAACTCGGCGCCGCCGCCGAGGCAGAAGCCGTCCAGGGCCGCGATGACGGGCATCGGCAGCTTGGCGATGCGGACGAAGATGGTGGAGTTGATGCCCTGCAGGGCGTCGTCCCGGCGGCGTTCGCGCAGCTGTGCGATGTCGGCGCCGGACGCGAAGACTCCGTCGGCGCCGGCGATGATGAGGATCTTGGGGTGCTGCTCGAGGTAGGCGCACACGGCGTGGAGTTCGTCGACCATGTGCTGGTCTATCGCGTTGCGGACCTCGGGGCGGTTGAGGACCACAACGACGCGGTCCTCACGCTGTTCGACCAGGAGCGTGCTGAAGCCGGCCGGGTCGAGCGTTTCGGCCGCCACTACACGCGCTCCAGCAGCATGGCCGTGCCCTGGCCGACGCCGATGCACATGGTGGCGAGGCCGATCCTGGCGTCTTCGCGTTCCATCCGGCCCAGCAGCGTGATGGCGATCCGCGACCCGGACGAACCCAGCGGGTGGCCGAGGGAGATCGCGCCGCCGTCGCGGTTGACGATTTCCGGGTCCAGGCCGAGCCGACGCATGCTGGCCAGGGACTGGGTCGCGAACGCTTCGTTGAGTTCGACGGCGCCGAGGTCACCGACGCTGAGTCCGCTGCGCTTGAGGACCTTCTGAGTGGCCGGGACGGGGCCGATGCCCATGATTTCGGGCTCACAGCCGGCCGAGGCGCCGTCGATAATGCGGGCGCGCGGCGTGAGGCCAAGCTTCTGGATGGCGGCTTCAGAGGCCACGATGATGGCGGAGGCGCCGTCGTTGAGGGTGGAGGAGTTGCCGGCCGTGACAATCGAGCCGCCCTTGACGACGGGACGGAGCCCGGCGAGGACGTCCATGGTGGTGCCTGCCCGGGGGCCCTCGTCGGTATCTACGATCGTCTCGCCCTTGCGGGACGTGACGGTCACGGGGACAATCTCGTCGGCGAAGCGGCCTGCGGCGATCGCGGCGAGGGCGCGTTCGTGGGAGCGGACGGCGAAGGCGTCGGCGTCCTCGCGGGAGATGCCGTCAACCCGTCCCACTTCCTCGGCCGTCTCCGGCATGGAGTAGGTCATCTTCCCGTCCCGGGCGAGCTCGCCCTTGGCGAACCGCGGGTTGACGAAACGCCACCCGATGGAGGTATCGAAGATTTCGCCGGGTTTGGCGAAGGCCGTCCGGGGCTTTTCCTGGACCCACGGGGCCCGGCTCATGGATTCGACGCCGCCTGCGATCACGATGTCGGCGGCGCCGGACTTGATCATCTGGCTGGCCATGATGATGGCGCTGAGGCCGGAGGCGCACAGCCGGTTCACGGTGATGCCGGGGATGTGCAGGGGAAGCCCGGCCAGGAGCGTGGCCATCCGGGCCACGTTGCGGTTCTCTTCGCCGGCGCCGTTGGCGTTGCCGAGGATCACCTCGTCAATGCTGTCCGGGTCGACGCCGGCGCGGACCACGGCTTCGCGGACCACCAGTGCGGCCAGGTCATCGGGGCGGACCGCGGAGAGGGCGCCGCCGTAGCGGCCGACCGGGGTGCGGGCACCGCCTACAAGAAAAGCCTCGACCATGAGAACATCCTTCACCAAGAAAGCGGGGCCGGCAGCAGACTAATTTACCGACCGTTCGTTCTATAAAGATTACACGGCAGGGCAAGCGGGTCAACCGGATGCCGCCGGATTACGCGACGACGACACCCAGATGCGTTGCGAGCAGCGGGGCCAGCAGGGTGAGCTGGTAGTCGTCGATCACGAGGCCGGCCAGGCTGCCCAGGCCGCTGATCGTGCGGAAGTCGGTGCCGCGGAGATCGAAGTCCTTGAGCCGGGCCCCCGTGAAATCGAGGGTGCCGATCGTGCAGTTCTTCAAGGCGACCCGGGTGGCGGTGCAGGAGCCCAGATCCAACTCGTTGATGATGCAGTCGCTGATCTGCACGTCGGTGAGCTTGGATCCGCGCAGGTTCACGTAGTCGAGTTTGCCGCCGTCAATCCGCACCGACTGCCAGCCGCTTTCGTAGAGCTCCGCCGATCCCCAGCGGGGATTGCCGATCTCCACGTCGCGCAGGCTGGCCCGGGCGGCCGTCAGCACCGGGGCGTAGACCTCGGTGAGGATGCAGTCGCGGAAGGTGGCGCCGCGCAACTGGGTCTCATTGAACGACACCCCGGCGAACTCGCACTCGGCAAAGACCGCGCCGCTCAACTCCAGCCCGTCGGCCGACACGCGGCCGTAGCGGACGCCGTCGTACCGTTCACCGCTCCGGAAGTCCGGGGCAGGGTCATCCCGCAGTTCCGGTGGCCGAACCGGCGCGAGGCGAGGGGCGGTGACTTTGGGGGCCTTGGCCGCCGCAGCGTGGCGGACCATCAGAGCGACTCGGCTTTGGCCGCGATTTCCGCCAGGTCTTTCGCGAGAGCTTTGCGGGTGATGCGCATGCCGAGCGGACCGAACACGGCCAGCAAGGCCTTACCGAACCGGGTCGGCTCAATGAGCTCGGCACCGAATGTCAGCGTGAGGTCAGTGCCACCGTCGCGCTCCGCCAGGGAGAAGCGCGAGGTGTAGTCCGCGCCGCCCTGGAGAGCCTTGACGGTGGTGCCGCCACCCCGGC
Source organism: Arthrobacter humicola (assembly GCF_039531445.1). NCBI lineage: Bacteria > Bacillati > Actinomycetota > Actinomycetes > Micrococcales > Micrococcaceae > Arthrobacter > Arthrobacter humicola. The sequence goes on from NZ_BAAAQB010000037.1 coordinate 14,050, forward strand.
CGTTCGACGGCGCCTCGCACTGGGAGACCCACATCTCCACCGTTTCCGAGCGCCCCATCATGGTGCGGGTTTCCTTCCAGCGGGTCCCCACAGCATAGGGTCCATCGGTGAGCATCTGGATCGCGTCAACGCCGGACAGGGTTGCGGCAGATGCGGGAATGTCCGACACCACCGCCCAGACCGAGTCCGCCGGAGCCTTGATGTGCTGCGTGAGAGTGGTCTTATGGTCCATGACTCCGAGCCTAGCCCGGGGAGCGCCCGCCGGGAAAAGCCCCCAGGGTTCGCGCCGCTCTGCCGTGGCCCGGCGGCGACATCCACCGATCAGCTCGCGGCACCCTTTTGGACGGGGCCCCTTGAAGTAGTAAGCATGCTTTGTGTTATGGTGTTCGGACAGTGAATTTCTACCGGAAACGAAAGGTGGCCTGCACCATGGGTATCGGAGACAAGATTCAGAACGAAGCGGAGCACCTTGGCGGCAAGGCCAAGGAAGCCGCAGGAAACGCGACTGACAACGACCAGCTGCGGGCCGAGGGGCAGCGCGACCAGGTTGTAGCCGACGCGAAGAAGGTCGGCGAAAACGTCAAGGACGCCTTCAAAAAGGACTAGTCCTTTTCAAGAATTGCGGCGCCGGACTTTCCTTTGGGGGATGTCCGGCGCCGCTTTTTTGTGCCCTCCGGGCGAACATCCTGCAACAATGGCCCAAACAGCCACAGAGGGGACAGCATGGCACGCACCGAGGCAGACCACGGCAAGCCCGCAAGCCGGGATCTCAGCAACGTCGACCTGAGTCAGGCCAGCGCCGCGGCCGGCGGTTCGCGGGTGCTGCGAGGTTACCTGGCGACGCCGGAGGGCGAGGGGCCTTTCCCGGCGGTCCTGATGATCCACGAAGTGTTCGGCCTCAACGACATCACGGTCCGCCACGCTGACAGGTTGGCGGCGGCGGGATACCTGACGCTGGCCGTTGATCTGTTCAGCGACGGCGGCGCCCGCCGCTGCCTCGTGGCCACCATGCGGGCGCTGGCGGCGGGCGAGGGACGGGCCTTCACCGACCTGGCGACAGCCCGGGACTGGCTGCTGGAATCCGGCCGGACCACCGGCAAAATCGGCGTGATCGGGTTCTGCATGGGCGGCGGATTCGCCCTGCTCCTGGCCAATGACCGCTTCGACGCCGCGGCCGTCAACTACGGCCGGCTCCCCAAGAACCCCGAGAAGGCCCTGGCCGGCGCCTGCCCGGTGGTGGGCAACTTTGGCGGCAAGGACCGCAGCATTCCCGGCGGGGCGGCGAAGCTTGAGTCCGTCCTGGACAGGCTGGGGGTGGAAAACGATGTCAAGGAGTTCCCCTCGGCCGGGCACGCGTTCCTCAACGACGCGGAGGCCGGACCGAGGGCGCTGCGGCCGCTCTTCCGGGTCATGGGCGTCGGTCCCGATCCGCAGTCGGCTCCGGAAGCCTGGCAGCGGATCGAGGACCACTTCGCTGAGCATCTGAAGACGTGAGCATTTGAAGGCGTGAGCGCCCGCGTGTTCCGCATCGGCTGCTCCGTAACTGCCCTCATGGCGTTCCAGAAGGGCGGTTACGGAGCAATCGATGGGCAGATCTGCGGCGGTTCCTAGCTGTAGAGCTCGCTCTTGGGCGCGTTGTGCTTGACCTTCTGCCAGCCCATCCACAGCATGAGGGCGAAGAACGGAACGGTGGCGAGGGTCCACAGGCCGAGGTGGAAGACCTCGCCGGTCTTGCTGGTCATGGTATCGAAGCCGATCAGCACGGTGATCGCCAGGAGCCCGAGCAGTCCGGCCCAGCTGGTCCACGGCGAGCCCGGCATCGGGAGGCTGGAGACGCGGCCCTTCTGGTGGCGCAGCGCGATCTGACTGGCGAAGATGGCGCCCCACGTGAAGATCACGCCGATCGAGGCGGTGTTCAGCGCGAGGTCGAAGGCGTGCGAGCCGCCCAGCCAGATGTTCAGCAGGATGCCCACCAGGTAGAAGGCGGCGATGGCGAGGATGGCCGCGTACGGCACGTGCCGCTTGGACATCTTGGTGAGCCACTGCGGGGCATGTCCGTTATTGGCCATGGTGCGGAAGACTCGGCCGATCGAGTACAGGCCCGAGTTGCAGGAGGACAGAGCGGCGGTGATGACGATCATGTTCATGACGTCGCCCACCCAGCCAAGGCCCATCTGGCCGAAGACGGTGACGAACGGGGACACGCCGGCCTTGTACTGGTCCGAGGGCAGCAGCATGGCCAGCAGCAGTACGGAACCGACGTAGAAGACCACAATGCGCAGTACGACGGCGCGGATCGCCTTGGGCACTTCGCGCTTGGCGTTTTCCATCTCGCCGGCGGTGATGCCGACGAGTTCGATGCCGTTGTACGCGAAGATCACGGCGTTCAGCACCAGGACCATGACGAGGGCGCCCTTCGGGAACATCCCGCCGTCGTCGGCAAAGAGGTTGGCGACCGAGGCGTGGCCCGCGCCCACCTTGGCGTTGGTGACCACCATGAAGGTGCCCACAGCCAGGAAGATCAGGATGGCGCCGACTTTGAGGCAGGACGCCCAGAATTCAAACTCGCCGAACGCCTTGACGCTGCACAGGTTCACGGCCACCAGCAGCGCGAGCGCCGCAATCGCGGAGGCTTCCACCGGCACGTTGGGGAAGAAGAACTGGAAGTACAGGCCGATCGCGATCAGTTCCGCGATCCCGGTCATGCCCCAGTTGATGAAGTACATCCAGCCGGAGATGAAGGCGCCCTTCTTGCCGAACATTTCGCCGGCGTAGCTGACGAAGGAGCCCGAGGTCTGCCGGTACATGATGAGCTCGCCGAGGGCCCGCATCAGCAGGTAGGCGATCACGCCGGCAATGGCGTAGGAGAAGATCAGCGCCGGGCCGGTGGAGGCCAGGCGTCCGCCGGCTCCCATGAACAGGCCGACGCCGATTGCGCCGCCCATCGAGATCATCGTCACGTGGCGGCCGCTCAGGGTCTTCTTGTAGCCCTCGGCGCTGAGAGTCGAGTCGACGACGGCGGGTTGCGCCGGCGCGCTCTGAAGTTCGGTGGAAGTACTTTGTGGCACAACAGTTCCTTGCAGGTCGGATTAGGGCCGGGACGGGACCGGGATTCGGTTACACAACATGCGGGTTTGCCCCGGCGGGGCGGCAGCGTGTACCGAACCTCACAAAGTCAAAGCTTCGCGCGGCTCATCCATCGTACTAGAATTCCCGGCCGCACCGTGACGCGGGCAACACCAGACGGGCACTATGCCTAATTAATGATGCTCGATCTTCTCAATGGCCGAATAATATTCTATTTGGAGTCCGTAAATCCCGGCGCATCATTGCCTTGCGTCACGGCGCCGTCCCGCATCGCGTACCGGCGCCAGTTCCCGGCCTCAACGCCGTGCCCGGTGCGGTTCCCGCTGCTGTTTGCACGGGCGCACTTGCTGAACCACTCCCCCAGCGCGCGGTCATGGCTGACTATGACCAGCGTCCCTGCGAAGTCGGAGAGGGCCGCTTCAAGCTGTTCCACGAGGACGGGCGCCAGATGGTTGGTGGGCTCATCCACGAGCATCGTCCCGAACCCGCCGAGCAGGAGCCGGGCCAGCGCCAGCCTGCGTTGCTGTCCTGCGGAAAGGCTGCCCACCGGTACGTGGAATTCGCTGGTCCGGAAGAGTCCCAGGCGCAGCAGTGCCTCGGCGTGCTCATCGATGTTGCCGCCCAGGCCCGCGGCAAAAGCAGGCAGGAGACGCAAGGCCGGACGCCGCGGGAGCTCCAACTCCTGCTGCAGGTACCCGATCCGGCCGTGCCTCACCACGGTGCCCTTGGCCGGTTCCAGCGTGCCCGCGAGGACGGAGAGCAGTGTGGACTTGCCTGCACCATTGGGGCCCGTGATGAGGATTTTCTGGCCCGCCTCCACCCGGAAGTCCGTGGGCTCCAGGCGGCCGGGCACGGCCACCCCGCTTGCTTCAAGAGCGGGACCCGCAGCAGCGTCCGCCTGCAGATCCGTTGCCAGCTTCAGGGGCACCGGGGGACGGTCGATGGGGTTGGCCTCCAGCCGGCGGAGACGTTCCTGGGCATTGCGGACCTTGCTGGTGACCGCCTTTTGCCACGTGCCGGCCTTGAAGTCGAACCCCATTTTGTCGCCGTCGCGTTGGCGGGCATAGCCCATCCTTCCCGCGACCGTGTCCGCCTGGAGCCGTTCGGCAGCCATCGCGTCCAGCCACCCCTGGTATTGCCGCGCCCAGCGCTGGCGTTCGGCAGCCTTCTCCCGCAAGTAGCCTTCATAGCCGTTGCCATAGCGGTTGACCGTCCGGCGTTCGGCATCAACCTCAATCACGGTTGAGGCCACTTTGCGCAAGAGCACGCGGTCGTGGGAGACCACCACCACGGTTCCGCGGTGCGCCGCCAGCCGCGCCTCCAGCCAGGCCGTGCCGCTGGCGTCAAGGTGGTTGGTGGGTTCGTCCAGGAGGAGGATGTCCGCGGGATCGGCCAGTACGCAGGCGAGTGCCACGCGTTCCTGTTCCCCGCCGGAGAGCGAGCCCAGCGTCCGCATCCGATCCAGTCCGCCCAGGCCCAGCCTGTCCAGCGCCGCCTCCACCCGGGATTCCGCGGCGTAGCCTTCCCTGAGCTGGTACTGCGTCTGCAGGTTTCCGTAGCGTTCCAGTTCGTCCGCTTCCGCGCCGGCAAGCCCGTCCTCCAGCCGGTCCAGCTCGGCCTCCAGGGCGCGCAGCGATGCCAGTGCGGCGTCGATCGCGTCGCTGACGCTGAACTGATCGGGCAGGCCATGAGCCTGGGCAAGGTAGCCGACACGGCCTTGGCTGACGGCGGTGCCCTCGTCCGGAGCCTCAAGGCCGGCCAGAACCCGGAGCAGCGTTGATTTGCCCGCGCCGTTTTCGCCGACGACCGCCACATGTTCACCGGCTGTGATGGCCAGTTCGACGCCGGCAAAGAGCTGGCGGTCCCCATAACCATGGGATACGCCCGAAAGGCGGAGATGTTCGCTCAAGGAGTCCTCGCAAGTATGTGCCCAGCCTGCCGGCGGCGGCTTGCGTCCTCAAGTATCGCACCGTCGACTCTTGCTGAGGTACCGCGGCGACTGCCGCATGGTGTACTTGACCGCGTCAGTGCGCCCCGGCGCTAGGCTGGGGGCATGGGCACAGCTCTCCGCACACCGCCGGCGCCGCAGCCGGAGCTTTACCGGTTCTCACGGCTCGATTTCATCACTGCCGGACTCTATGTGGCCGTGGCCGCATTCTTCGCCGTGGCGGGCGAACTGCTGGCGCCGCTGCTGCTGAGGCTGTCCCCCAATCCGGCCGTGGCGTCCTATACGGTGAACCTGATCTTCTACGCAACCATCGGCATCCTGGCGCTGGCCGCCGCCCGACGCGTTGCCGCGCGGGACCTCCGCGTCCTGGCCACGAGGCCCTGGTTCACCGCGCTCATGGTGCCGCTGACCGTGGTGGCGATGCTCATCCTCACCGCCGTGTTCGTGGCCGTCAGCGGGCCGGTGCAGACCTCCGCCAACCAGGCCGGTCTTCAAGCGCTCATGCAGCAGGTCCCGGTGTGGCTCATGGTGCCCCTGCTGGTGATCGTGGGCCCGTTCGTCGAGGAGTACATCTTCCGCCACCTGCTGATCGGCAAGCTGAGCCGCCGGGTCAACCTCTGGCTGTGCTGCGGCCTGTCCGTGGTCCTGTTCGCGGCCCTGCACATCGTGGGCCAGGAGCAGATGACCCTGCAGGTGCTGATGCCGTACCTCGCCATGGGCGCCGTCCTGGTGTTCGTGTACGTCTGGACCGGCAAGAACGTGATGTTCTCCTACTTCGTCCACGCCTCCAAGAATCTTCTGGCGGTGGTCTTCGTCTACGCGATTCCGCCGGAGGTCCTCGAACAGCTGCAGCGGATCCAGGGCTAGGCGAAACAACGCGGGGAGACCGGGCACTTACCGTGCGGCCCGGGCACCTTCCGTCGCGGCCCCCGGCGTCGTAGGTTCTTCCCATGACACTGAACATTCAGATCGTGGTGGACTGCATCGACCCGCACGGGCTCGCCGACTGGTGGGCCGAAACCCTGGACTGGGCCGTGGAGCCGCAGGATGAGGGCTTCATCCGCTCCATGATCGAACAGGGTTTCGCGACGGAGGCGGAAACCCGGACTCATCACGGCAAGCTCGTCTGGGATGCCGGCGCCGCCATCGTCCCGCCCGAAGAACTCGACGCCAAGCCGCCCCTCCGCCGCATCCTGTTCCAGGCGGTCCCCGAGGACAAGACCGTCAAGAACCGGATTCACTGGGATGTGAGGCTGGCCGGCGCGGACAAGGATGAGGCGCGCGCCGCCCTGGAAGCGCGCGGCGCCACGTTCCTCTGGACGGCCCGCCAGGGACCGCACGAATGGCACACCATGGCGGACCCGGAAGGCAACGAGTTCTGCATCAGCTGAGCCGATTACTAGACTCGGACTGTGAGCAACGAAATCCCCGCCAAGGTATCCGACGTCTTTGACCCCCAGCGGTGGCGCACCGTGTCCGGTTTCGACGACTTCCAGGACATGACCTACCACCGGCAGGTGGAGCGCTCCGCCGACGGAGAGGCGGTCCGGGACCTGCCCACCGTGCGCATCGCCTTCAACCGCCCAGAGGTCCGCAACGCCTTCAGGCCCGGCACCGTGGACGAGCTCTACCGCGCCATGGACCACGCCCGGATGACCCCGGACGTGGCCACCGTGCTGCTCACCGGGAACGGCCCCTCCTCCAAAGACGGCGGCCACTCGTTCTGTTCGGGCGGCGACCAGCGGATCCGCGGCCGCGACGGGTACCGCTACGCCGATGGGGAGACGAAGGAGTCCATCGACCCCGCCCGCGCGGGCCGGCTCCACATCCTGGAGGTCCAGCGGCTCATGCGCACCATGCCCAAGGTGGTGATCGCCGTCGTCAACGGCTGGGCAGCCGGCGGCGGGCATTCCCTCCACGTGGTCTCGGACCTCACCATCGCCTCCCGCCAGCACGGCAAGTTCAAGCAGACCGACGCCACTGTGGGAAGCTTCGACGCCGGTTACGGCTCGGCCCTCCTGGCCCGTCAGATCGGTCAGAAGGCCGCCCGGGAAATCTTCTTCCTGGCCCGAGAATATTCCGCCGAAGACATGGTCCGGATGGGCGCGGTCAACGAGGCCGTGGACCACGAACGCCTCGAGGAAGTCGCGCTGGAGTACGCCGCCGACATCGCCCGGCAGTCCCCGCAGGCCATCCGCATGCTCAAGTTCGCATTCAACCTGGCCGACGACGGCCTGGCCGGCCAGCAGGTCTTCGCCGGCGAAGCGACCCGTCTGGCCTACATGACCGACGAGGCCGTGGAAGGCAAGGAAGCCTTCCTCGAAAAGCGCGACCCCGACTGGTCCAAATTCCCGTACTACTTCTAAGGCGCAGTGTGACTTCCGGAGCTATCAACATCGAACCTGCGCTCAAGGCGCTGGCTGCTGCCCTCCACGGCGAGGGACCCGCCGTCGAACTCTCCGTCGGGCCGGACGGCGCTCCGGTGCTGGCGTTCCCCGCAACGCCCGGCATCGAGGACGCAGCCGTCGTGGTGCGGACGTCCGGGTCCACGGGCACGCCGAAGGCAACCGTCCTCACCGTCGACGCCCTGGCGGCGTCGTCGGTGGCGACCGCCTTTGCGCTGAAGGGCGAAGGCCAGTGGCTGCTGGCCCTCCCCGTGCAGTATGTGGCCGGCCTGCAGGTGCTGGTCCGCTCCCTCTTTGCGGGCACCCGCCCGTGGGTCATGGACATGTCCGGCGGCTTCACCCCGGAGGCCTTCACGGCCGCGGCTTTGGAGCTCACGGACAAGATCCGTTTCACCTCGCTGGTGCCCACCCAGCTGCAGCGGCTGCTGGACTCGCCCTCGGCCGAGACGCTGGCCGTGCTGCGGCGCTTTAACGCCGTCCTGCTCGGCGGCGGCCCCGCGGCCCCGGAGCTGCTCGCGGCGGCCCGTGACGCCGGAGTCAAGGTGGTGACCACCTACGGGTCGGCCGAGACCTGCGGCGGGTGCGTGTACGACGGCTTCCCGCTCGAAGACGTCCTGGTCCGCGTGGCGGAAGACGGCCGCATCCTGCTGGGCGGGGCAACCGTCGCCGCCGGGTATCTGGATGCCCCCGAGCTCTCGGCCGGCGCCTTCATCGACGAGGACGGCGTCCGCTGGTACCGGACCAACGACCTCGGCGAGCTGGACGCCGACGGCCGGCTCACGGTGCTCGGGCGGGCCGACGACGTCGTGATCACCGGCGGCCTGAAGGTTTCGGCCGCGCGCGTCCAGGCCGAGCTGGAAAAGCTCGACGGCGTGCGCGCCGCCTTCGTGGCCGGCGTGCCCTCCGCGGAGTGGGGCCACGCCCTGGCCGCGTACGTCGCGGTGGCCGACAGTTCCCCGGAAGGCCTGGCCGCGTTCGCCGACGGCCGGAACGAAACTTGGCGGACGGCGCTGGGTGCGCTGGCGCCTAAAACGGTCCTGCCCGCCGCGGAACTGCTCATGCTGCCCAACGGCAAGCCGGACCGCCTCGGCATGACGGCCCTGCTCGATGCCCTGCATCAGGGAAAATAGACAAGCGGCTTCCGGCTTCCGGCCGGGTACCGAACCAACCAACGAGCATTCAACGAACCAATGAGGTACTGACCGTGGCCACAGCCGCACAATGGATCCAAGGCGCCCGACTGCGCACCCTGCCCGCCGCGATTGCGCCGGTGCTGATCGGCAGCGCGGCGGCCTACGAGATGGATTCGTTCATCCTGCTGAACGCCGTGCTGGCCGCACTGGTCGCCCTGCTCCTGCAGATCGGTGTCAACTACGCCAACGACTACTCGGACGGCATCCGCGGTACGGATGAAGACCGGGTGGGCCCGCTCCGGCTGGTGGGCTCCGGCGCGGCCAAGCCCGAACACGTCAAACGGGCCGCGTTCGCGGCGTTCGGGCTGGCGATGCTGTTTGGCCTGATCCTGGTGATCATCACGCAGGCTTGGTGGCTCATCCTGGTCGGCATCGGCTGCGTGCTGGCCGCCTGGGGCTACACGGGCGGCAAGAACCCGTACGGCTACCTCGGCCTGGGCGACGTCTTTGTGTTCGTATTCTTCGGCCTCGTGGCAACGCTGGGCACCACCTACACCCAGGCCGGCCAGCTCAGCCTCGCCGCCATCATCGGGGCGATCGGCACGGGGCTGATCGCGTGCGCCCTGCTGATGGCGAACAACGTCCGCGACATCCCGACCGACAGGAAGGCCGGAAAGAAAACCCTGGCCGTGCGGCTCGGCGACAAGCATGCCCGCGAAAGCTACGTGCTGATGCTCGCCGTCGCGATCCTGCTGGTGATCGTCCTGGCCCCGGCCAGGCCGTGGATGCTGATTGTGCTGCTGCTGATCCCTGCCAGCCTCATGCCGTCCTGGCTCATGATCTCCGGGCGGCGCCGGAAGAGCCTCATCCCGGTCCTGAAGCAGACCGGACTGATCAACCTCGGCTTCGCGGCACTGTTTTCACTGGGACTCGTCCTGAGTCACGGCTTCTAGCACGCTGTTTCCAAGAACGGATTCGAGTCCGTGGCCCGGCACTGCTTCCGAGTCATGGCCGGCGCTCCGGCCCGGCGGGTTCCGGCCCGGCGCTGTTAGGAGTCTTTGGGGCGGGCGTCCGTGTGGACGGCAATGTCGGGGTTCGCATCCACCATTCGGTCTTCGGCCTCGGCGTCAGCCACCTCGCCGGCACTGCGCAGCGGCTTGGCCTTGCCCGAGAACCGGTGGTGGAGCGTCGCGGTGGCCGCGTCGCGCTGCCTCTGGAAGAACAGGAAGCTGATGGCGAAAGACATCATCCCGGCGCACAGCGCGGCCAGGAGCACCCCCAGCTGCAGGTAGAGGAAAAGTGCGAAGAGAGGCGCAAACAGCGCCAACCGAATCAGGGAGTATTTGAGGAAAGCCACACCCCAAGTTTAGCCGCCAGGACGGCAGCCCGGCTTCGGCCGCCGACCTCCCCGCGGCTGCGGCGCCCCTGACGTGTCCCGGCAGCAGTACCGGTGCCCGGACCCGGGGACGGACCGGGGGCGGTGATCGGCGCCGTCGGGCCGCTTGACGGCTAGACTGAAGATATGCTCCGAGTAGTGGTCCCGATCGTCATACTGGTCGTATTCGTCTATGGACTTGTCGACCTCATCCGGACTGACAAGCGGTTGACCAGGGGGATCTCCAAAACGGCTTGGATCTTCGTGCAGATCCTCCTCCCCGTGGTCGGCGCCATCCTGTGGTTCCTGATCGGACGCCCCCGTGCCACGGACACCGCGCCCGTCGCCTACAGCCACCCCGTAGCGCCCGACGACGACCCCGATTTTCTGCGCAACCTTGAAATCCGCCGCCGCAACCAGGCCGAGGCCGACCGGCTCAAGAGGCTCAAGGACCAACTCGATGCCAAGGAGCGCAAGCTTGACGCCGGCAACGGGGATGCGAGCCGCCCGGAGAGCGCCGGCGATGCCCGCGAACCAGGCGACGCCGGCACGCAAGGCACCGACGAGGTCAAGTAGCACTACTCCGGCCCTCATTCCCCCGGTCCAACGACTCCGCGCCATACTAACTGCCGCCATTCGCCCCAGATGGCCGGAATCCCGGCCTCAAGGCGGCCATCTCCGGCAAATGGCCGCCACTCATCCGCTCGGCGGCTGCTGCTCACACGGCCCACTTCTCCCCCACACCCGGCCCGCTCTGTGGACAACTCCCGAGCCTCCTCAACGCGGGCGCAGAATGCTCATATGCGCGAGCCCAGTGAGCTACCCCCGCACCTTCGACATCGACCCTTCACCGTGGCCGAGGCCCGCACTGCCGGGCTGAGCCGACGACGGACCCGGGCCCAGGATCTCGCCAGCCCCTGTTACGGAGTGCGCGCCACCGCCGCCGCCCCGAATAGTTTGTTGGCACGTGTGCACGCCCTGACGGCGGTGACGGGCGCAGTCGTGAGCCATCTGTCTGCGGCCGTGCTGTGGGGCTTCCCCCTGCCGCGCGCCTTGGAGAACCTGACTGTCGTCCATCTGACGAGTCAACCGGGCCGGCGCGCTGTGCGGCGTAAGAATGTGGTGGGCCATCAGCAGTCACTCGAACCGGAAGAGATCGTGACCGGTGTCAGGGTGAGCTGTACATCCCCGTTGCGAACGTGGTTCGATCTCGCCGGCATACTGAATCTCGATGAATTGGTGATTGCCGGGGACTTCCTATTGCGGCGGAGAAATCCATTGACCACGATCGACAGGCTGGACGCATACCTCGCCGGGAAGCAAGGCAGGGCGGGCTACCGGCGCGCTATGCGTGCCCGCTCCCTGATACGCGCCGACACGGACTCCCCCAAAGAGACGGAACTCCGGCTACTTCTGATTCGGCACGGCCTGCCCGAACCCGGAGTCAACGTCCCCATGTTCGACGAGACCGGCGGTTGGATCCAGGACCCGGACCTCTCGTACGAGCAAGAAAAGGTAGCGATTCAGTTCGACGGCGGCCATCATGCCGCTCCGGCCCAGCGTCGCAGCGACATCTTCCGGGATGAGAACGCCAGGGATGCCGGGTGGCGCGTCGTCGTATTGACCCAATGGCACTTGACCCCGTTCGCCCCGGGGATGGAGCCGTCGGCGGTTACCCGAGTGCGTGCCGCGCTGACGGAGCGCGGCTGGACTCCCGTCCCGGTTCCACAGCAGGGGCGACGCCAGCGTGCTCGCCCCACACCGAACTCACTTGACACGAATGGCCGCTGAGCCTGGTGGTGTAGCGGCCATCTGTGGCGAATCGAGGGACTGCGGGGCCGACGCAGCCTAGTGCCGCCGCGCCATGCCGCGCTGCCCCAGCCGACCCGCACCGCACTCACTTGGCACGAATGGCCGCCAAACGCGGTAGCTTGGCGGCCATTCCTGGGGGATCGCGGAAGCGTTGCGGCTCTGGGGTGCGGTCTACAGCCCCGAGTAGGAGTGCAGGCCGTTGAAGAACTGGTTCACGATCGTGAAGTTGAAGACCACGCACAGGTAGCCGACGATCGACAGCCAGGCGGCGCGGGTTCCGGTCCAGCCACGGGTGGCGCGGGCGTGCAGGTAGCCGGCGTAAACCACCCAGATCACGAAGGTCCAGACTTCCTTCGTGTCCCAGCCCCAGAACCGGCCCCAGGCCTTCTCCGCCCAGATGGCGCCGAACATGAGCGTGAACGTCCAGCCGACGAACGCGATCGCGTTGATCCGGTAGGACAGGTTCTCCAGGCTCAGGGCGTTTGGCACGAGGCGCATGAATCCCAGCTTGTCGGCACCTCCCGCGGCGATGGTCTTCTGCCGGTGCGACTGCACGAGCTGCAGCGCGGACATGGCGAAGGTCAGGGTGAACAGGGCAGAGGACATCACCGCGATGGAGACGTGGATGATCAGCCAGTAGCTCTGCAGAGCGGGCACGAGGTGCCCCACGGGCGTCCAGAAGGCGATGGAGGCCGCAACGAGCATGATGATCGCCAGGCCGATCACGAACGTGCCCAGGAAGCGCAGGTCGCGGCGGATCAGGACCAGCAGGAAGACGGCAACGGCCACGAAGGCACCGGTGGTGAGGAATTCGTACATGTTGCCCCACGGCACCCGGCCCGCGCCGAGCGCACGGGTGATCACACCGGCAGCATGGATTGCGGCGCCCAGGACGGTCAGCGCGACAGCCACCCGCGCGGGGACCCGCCGCTCGCCGCCGTAGCGCATGCTGCCGTCGGCGGTGTAGCCGGCCCCTGCCGCGCCGCTACGGCCTGAGGAGGACGACGTCGGACGTTCGGCGCGGCCCACGGGTCCGCTGACATCCGAATCGGCGCGGTCAGCGTCGCCTCCGGCGGCCCCCGCACCGACGCCGACGGGGACGCGCGCGGCCTCGGCCGTCTGGCCGGAGAGTTCCGCCGCCTTGAGGTCCACCGCGCGCAGCATCTTGCTGCTCTTGGCCAGGTCCCAGGCGAAGGCGATGAAGGCCACTGTGTATGTGCCGGCGGCCAGCAGCATGAAGAGCTCGCTGTACTGGCCCATGGTTTCGTTGATCGAGAACAGCATTACTGATCCTTCTTCGACTCAGAGGAGCCGGCTGTTGACTGAATGAAGTCTTCTGCGGGGTGTTCAGGGGAGGCGTCCGTGCCGCCGGCACCGCTCTCGGCGGTATCTGCCCGGTCATTATCCGCCGTCCTGCTGGGAGCGGGCTGGGAACCGGGCGCGGTGTCCTCGCCCAGCAGCCATTCGCTGGACAGGAGTTTGCGGATGGCCGCGGCTTCCCCGGCCAGGCGGTGGTCCTCGCCGCGGGCCAGGAGACCGTATTCCACCATGGTGCGGCCGTCCTCGTGGGTGCCGGTCCGGACCCAGACGCGGCGGCGGTTCACGTAGAGCGAGGTGACCAGCCCGGCGACGGCCAGAAGCGCGAAGATCAGGGCGTAGAGCTGGCCGGGGTTGTGGTGGATGTCCACGCCGACGTAGCGCTTCACGCCGTCGAAGCTGATGGAGCCCTTGCCGTCCGGCAGCGTGTAGCTACTCCCGGGCGACAGGACGATGCCCTTGGTGGGCAGGTTCCGCGCATTGAGCGGCGTCAGCTTCTTGACGTCGAGTTCGAACACGTTCTGCGGGGCCCCCGCGTTCAGGCCGAGGTCGCCGAAGTACGAGTTCAGGGTCAGCTGCGGGTTGATGAGCTCCGGATCACCGCTGAAGGATACGCCCTTGTCGGTGATGAAGGCCGTCGGCAGGAAGAACCCGGCGAACGCGAGCTGCTCCGGCTTGGCGTCCGGGACTTTGATGACCACGGAAGAGTAGTAGTTCTCGCCCTGGAGTTTGGCGACCACGGGTCCCTGCATGGCGATGTTCCCGGCGGCGTCGCGGACGGTGACCACGGGGGCGTAGCCGTTGCCCGTGAGGTACACGCTGGTGCCGCCGAGGCTCAGGGGGTCGTTGACTTTGAGCAATTCCTTCTTGGCCGGCGCGTCCGGGTTTTCCTTCGTGGTCACTTCGGCTGTGAAATCGATGGGCTGTCCGAACTTGCCCTTGGATTCGCGGTCGAAGGTGATGTCGAACTTATCCAGCTGGACGGAATACGGCTGAAGCTGGCTGCTCTGGAAGTTCGTGCCGGGCGTGAACTGGTCATAGCCGACGAGGGTGTTGACGAAGGTGTCGCCCTCCACCAGGATCCGCTGCCCGCTGTAGCCGAAGAGGCCGCCGGCCGCCACCGAGACCAGCACCCCGATCAGCGCGGTGTGGAAGACGAGGTTGCCGACTTCCTTCAGGAAGCCGCGCTCGGCCCCGAGGGAGGGCCGCTCGCCATCGCGGTCCCGGACATCCACCCGGTATCCGCGCTTTTTCAGCAGCTCCGCGGCGTCGGAGATAGCCGCCGACGCCGGGATCCCGGCGTCGGCCGGAATCACCAGGGTGCCGTATTCGGGGAGGCGGGACAGCCGTGCCGGGGTGCGCGGAGGCTGGGAGCGCATCGCTTTGTAGTGCGCGATGGCTCGCGGGATCACGCAGCCGATCAGCGAGATGAACAGCAGGAGATAGATCGCGGAAAACCACGCCGAAGAGTAGACGTCGTAGAGCTGGACCGAGTCCAGGATCTTGCCGTAGTCCGGGTGGTCCTGGATGTACTGCGTGACAATCGACGGGTTGGCGGGCCGCTGCGGAAACAGCGAGCCGGGCACGGCGGCGACGGCCAGCAGCAGGAGCAGGAACAGGGCCGTGCGCATGCTGGTCAGCTGCGTCCACGCCCAGCGGAGCATGCCCAACGGACCCAGCGAGGGCATGACGGCCTCGGACTTGGGGGACTTCTTCTTCTTTACGTTCACGCGCTCGCTCATCAGATCGGCAATTTCACATCGGTTTGGAACCAGTACTGCAACCCGGAGACCCAGGTACCCCACACGCCGCTGGCCATCAGGACGCCGAGCAGGATCAGGATGCCGCCGCCGGTGCGCTGGATGGCGAGCCGGTGCTTGCGGAAGAAGGACATCACGCCGATGCCGCGGCGCACAGCCAGCGCGATCAGCAGGAACGGGATACCCAGCCCAAGGCTATACACGAAGGCCAGGAACGCCCCCTTCGCCGCGGACGAGCCGCCGGAGAGGCTGAGCAGCTGGACGGCGGAATAGGTGGGACCGATGCACGGGGCCCAGCCCAGCCCGAAGGTGATGCCGAGCAAGGGCGCACCCCATAGGCCGGCCGGGGGTTTGGCATGGATCTTGGCATCGCGCTGGAGCCAGCCGAAGCCGCCCATGAACACCACGCCCATGATGATCACCAGGATACCCAGCAACTGGGTGATCCACCTGTTCTGCGAGCCGGTGATGAGGCTGCCCAGCTGCCCGAACGCCCCGCCAAGCAGCACGAAGATCACGGAGAAGCCCAGGACGAAGAGCCCGATCCCGGCCAGCATGCGGCCGCGTCTTTGCTTCTGCAGGTCGACGCCGGTCAGCCCGGTGACGTAGCCGAGGTATCCGGGGACGAGCGGAAGGACGCAGGGAGAGAGGAAGGAGACAAATCCGGCCAGGAGGGCAACGGGAATGGCCAGCAGGAGCGATCCGTTCAGGATGGCTTCGGCGAAGGGGCTGTTCACGGTGTGGACCGCGCTACTCGGCCACGGCGGCGGCGATGAGGGATTTAAGGGTGCCCTGCTGGATTTCGCCGAGCACCCGGGACGCGACGCGGCCCTGCTTGTCCAGCACGAGGGTGGTGGGCACGGCGCCGGGCGGCACGAGACCGGAGACGGCAAGCAGCACGGCGCCGTCTTTGTCGTTGAAGCTTGGGTACGTCAGCTTGAAGGTCTGGTCGAACGCGTCGGCCGTGGGTTTCTCGTCGCGCAGGTTGACGCCGAAGAACTGCACGCCCTGGTTCTTGAATTCCTGGTGCAGCGACTCAAGGGTGGGCGCTTCGACCCGGCAGGGGGCGCACGCGGCGAACCAGAAGTTCAGCACGGTGACTTTGCCGGTGAAGTCTGCCGAGGTGACGGCGGTGCCGTCGAACAGCGTCCCCTTGAACTCCACGGGACTCTTGCGGTCCGCGACGGCGAATTCGGTCACGGATCCGTCGCCGGCCACGTAGTTCTTGTTGTCCCCGGCCTTGGCCTGCTTGGCGAGGGCATCGTCCTGGGCGCAGCCGGACAGCCCGAATACTGCGGCGAGGGCGGCCCCGCCGGCGGTCAGGACGTTGCGGCGGGACAGCGGAGCCCCGGCACGTCGGTTCTCTGCCATGGTCAGGCTCCCGGGGTGCTGGCGGCACCGGGCAAGAGGGCGGCAGCGGGCTCGCTGTAGTCAACCCGTACGAGCACGCCGGCGTCGTCGAACACCAGGGACGTCAGCGAGGTCAGCGTGCACTCGCGCTTCCGCGGATCATGCCACAGCGGGCGGCCCTCGGCGCTGAGCCGCGTGGCCCAGATGGGCAGCTGGTGGCTGACCAGGATGGCTTCGGCCCCGTCGCCGCCAAGCTCGATCGCCCGGACCCGTGCGTCCTGGACCGCCGCGATGACCCGCGCAGCCTGCTCCTTGTAGGGCTCACCCCACGACGGCCGGAGCGGGTTATACAGCTTGGTCCAGTGCTTGGGCCGGAGCAGCTCCGCCTTAGAGACGTGGAGACCCTCAAAGTAGTTGGCCGCTTCGATGATGCGGGCGTCGGTGGCGATCTCAAGGCCCAAGGCTGCGGCAATCGGCTGGGCCGTCTCCTGCGCGCGGGCCAGCGGAGACGCCGCCAGGTGGACGATCCGGGCCCCTTGCTCGGACCGCTCGCTGAAGTGTTCGGCCAGCGTGCGGGCCATCTCCCGGCCGAGTTCGGAGAGGTGGAATTCCGGCAGCCTGCCGTACAGGACACCATCGGGATTGTGGACCTCGCCGTGGCGGAGCAAATGAACAGTGGCTTGGGGCATGTCTACCAGTTTCTCAAAGATGACGGTCGATCTGAAATCTTCTACGGAAGGTAGAACTGACGAGTTTTGAAAAATGTTCCCTGGAGTTGGAATAAAAGATGCAAATGCATGTTTATACTGGGTGAAGCAGTTAGTTGAGATTTCAACCAATGAGGTTTCAAGTAACGATCAGACGAACCGCAGCAGGACCCACCCGACTCAAGGAGCATCACCATGGCACTTCCCGCAAACGTCACCACCGGCACCTGGACCCTCGACCCGTCGCACAGCGAGATCGGGTTCACCGTCCGCCACGCAGGCATCAGCAAGGTCCGCGGCCAGTTCACCGACGCCGCAGCCACGCTGGACCTCTCCGAGAACGTCACCGACTCCAAGGTGAGCGCCTCGATCAAGACCGCGAGCTTCGACTCCGGCGATGCCAACCGCGACGGCCACGTCCGCGGCGAGGACTTCTTCGACGTCGAGAAGTTCCCGGAGATCTCCTTCGTCTCCAACACGATCGTTCCCAAGGGCGACGCCTACGAACTCCAGGGCGAGCTCACCATCAAGGGCATCACCCGCCCGGTGGCCCTCGAGACCGAGTTCAACGGCGTGGCCGTCGATCCGTTCGGCAACACCCGCGCCGGACTCACCGCCGAAACCACCATCAGCCGGAAGGACTTCGGCCTGACCTGGAACGCAGTCCTCGAAGCCGGCGGCGTGCTGGTCAGCGACAAGGTTGCCATCAACCTGGAACTGGCCTTCATCGCTCCCGCGGCATAGCCACTACTCTCCCCGCTGGCCGCCCGACTCTGGGTGGCCGGTTCCGGCGCCC
>NZ_BAAAQB010000037.1:31894-53266 GCF_039531445.1 Arthrobacter humicola
CAGGGAATCGCCGGTCTACAGTGAGAGCCATGAGCAACCCGAGTGATGTACCGCCGCAGCAGCCAGGCGCCCATCCCCCGCCGCCGCAGCAGCCAGGCGCCCATCCCCCGCCGCCGCCGGGCAGTGTCCCGCCGGCCGGCCCGGAGCAGCCGCCGGGCTACCAGGCACCGCCGCCGGGTTATCAGGCGCCCCCGCCGGGCTACCAGGCACCGCCGCCGGGCTATGAGGCACCTCCACCCGGCTACCAGGCACCGCCGCCGGGCTACCAGGGGCAGCCGGCGCCTACGGGCGGATTCCGCTTCGAGATGCCTGCGGACCGCCCGAGAAGCTTTAGCGATGCATTGCCCGCGGGCGGCCTGTCCGGCATGTTCAAGGTCACCGCAATGCCCACAGAGCTGAAGGTCTCGTACTGGATCTGGCTCATCGGCGGGCTTCTGGGCATCCTCGGCGGAATCATTGGTTTGTTCGGGTCCTTTGTCATCATCGCCTTTGCGCCGCCCCTCGGGCTCCTGGTGTTCGTCCTGGTGTTGGTGGCCCTCGTGCTGGCGACCGCCCAGATCATCCTGGCCATGAAGATGAAGGAGGGCCGGGAGTGGGCCCGCTTCGCCCTGACAGTCCTTGTTGGCATCTCCTTGGTGCTGGCCATCGTTAGTGCCGGTGTCGCTGCCGGTCGGGGCGGTGGAGGCCTGCCGGGCTTCTTCATCAGCCTGGCGGCAACCGTGCTCATGTGGCTGCCAAATTCACAGGCTTGGTTTGTCGCCCATCGGGGCCGAATCTAGGCCTGCCGCGCCCCGGGATTCCCTCTGATGGCAGTGGCGTGCGCGCGGCCCGACCGCCCGTCCCGCTTGCCGTCCAGCCGCGGCACAGCCGGGGGTCGAACGAGGGTTGAGAATACCTCTTCGGAATGATCCGCACGGCGGCCGGCCCGCGGTACGGTGGAGCTAAACCATGCTGGGGGCAGGGCAGGATCGCTGGTCCCGGTGGCCGATTCCGTGATCGACTCGCAAAGGACCGCTTCATGAGCAACCCTCCAGTCCAGCCTTCACCTCCCAACGGCTCCGAGCCGGGAGGGGAGTCCAACCCTGCCAACGGTCAGAACGCGCCGCAGACCCCGCAGTACGGCCAGCAGACGCCCCCGGCCTACGGCCAAAACGCCCCGCAGACTCCGCAGTACGGCCAGCAGACGCCCCCGGCCTACGGCCAAAACGCCCCGCAGACTCCGCAGTACGGCCAGAACGCACCGCAGTACGGCCAGCAGACGCCCCCGGCCTACGGCCAAAACGCCCCGCAGGCTCCGCAGTACGGCCAAAACGCACCGCAGTATGGCCAGCAGACCCCGCCGGCCTACGGCCAAAACGCACCGCAGTATGGCCAGAACGCCCCGCAGTACGGCCAGGCCCCCTACGCCCAGTACCCGTCCGAGCAGCCTCAGGCTGCTGGCCCCGCTCCCCAGCTCGTCAACACCTCGTTCTGGCTGATCATCGCGGCAGGCGCGGTGTGGGTGATTTCCATGCTGCTGTCCTTGGGCACCCTGGACAGCCCCGCCGTTCGGGACCTGTTCGAGCAGCAGATGGCAACAAGCGGCACGAAGGTCGATTTCGAGTCCCTCAAAGGTGTCCTGATCGGCACCATCGTGGTGATCGCCGTGATCACCGCCGGGCTGTACGCCCTCGTGGCGTTCAATGTCCGCAAGGGCAAGAATTGGGCCCGTATTTTGGGCACGGTGTTTGCTGCGCTGTCGATCCTCAACCTCTTCCCGTTCAGCCTCGCCACCTTGGCCGCGCTGCTCGGCATTGCGGCCATCGTGCTGCTGTACCTGCCCGCGGCGTCGCCCTATTTCCAGAAGCGGCAACCCTTTGCCAACCCCTACGGGCGTCCCGGCGCGCCCTTCGGGAAGTAGCTGAACCAAGGACTCCCCAACAGGGAAGTGCCCAACGGGCGCGGGAGCCGGAGGACCTGGCCGAACCTAGTCGGCGTCCTCCGGGTCCTGCGCCCGTTGTGCGTGATAGGCCAGGATCTGCAGTTCAGTTGCCATGTCGACCTTGCGGAGGTTGACCCCCGGCGGGACCTGCAGCATCACCGGGGCGAAGCTGAGGATGCTCCGCACACCGGCGGCAATCACGCGGTCGCAGACATCCTGGGCCACCGCGGCGGGCAGGGCAAGGACCACCATGTTGGCGCCCGTCCGTTGCAATACCGGCTCAAGGTCCGCGGCGTCGCTGACGCGCAGCCAGCCGACTTCGCTACCCACCACCATCTGGTCGGCGTCGAAAATTGCCACGATGTCAAAGCCCCGCGACTCGAATCCGCCGTATCGGGCCAAGGCCTTGCCCAGGTTGCCCGCACCGACGATTGCGACCTTCCAGTCATGCGTCAGCCCGAGGGCGGCCGCGATGTGCCGGTTGAGGTACTGGACCTCGTACCCCACGCCCCGCGTTCCGTAGGAGCCAACATAGGAAAGGTCCTTGCGCAGCGTCGAGGAACTAACCCCGGAGGCCTCGGCCAGGGACTCGGACGAGACCCGGTCCACCCCTTCAGCCAGCAGAGTGGTCAGGGCGCGCAGATAAATGGTCAGCCGCGCCACGGCCGCGGGCGGAATCTGTTTGGCGGCAGTCCCGGCTCCCCCGGGAACAGCCTCGGGAGATGAATCCAGCGAAGTCACTATCTGCTCCATTGCGTCGCGTTGTGCTTCCCACTCTAGAGCCCGCGCGCATCACGCAACAAAGCACCAGGCGTCAGGGCTGTTGTCCGAGGGCCCGCTGAAGGGTCCGTGTCAGGCGGGCCTCGTCGATCTTCCAGAAATCCCGCTGCACGCCGTCCACCAGCACCACCGGGATCTCCTCGGCGAATCGGTCGCGCAGCCCGGCGTCGTCGTCCACGGATTGCTCCGTCCAACCGATCCCGAGGGCAGCAGTGACGCGGCCGACGGCGGCGCGCGCCTCCGTGCACAGGTGACAGTTAGCTTTGGTGATCAGTACTACATCGGGGAAAGACGCGGGTGTGGCCATGGATCCACCGTAGCCCGGCGGGCGCGTCGGCGTCGACGCGCTGCACTCCCCTCATGGGGACAACACCGGCGGCGGCGCTTGGGGGGCCGTCATGCAGCCCTGCCGCCGCGTCGCGCGCCCGGCGGGCGGTCCGGGGCCGGTCATTGACTAGACTCGTGGCATGCCCGAGGAGAAAAACGTCGCTGTGGCCAGCGAGCCCGCTGCAACGCCGCAGCACGGCGAGGCCGCGTTCTTCGACGTCGACAACACCCTCATGAAGGGCGCAAGCCTTTTCCACGTGGCACGCAAACTGCACCAGCGCGGCGCTTTCACCCTGTGGCAGGCTGCCGGCTTCGCCTGGAAGCAGTTCATGTTCATCCTGCGCGGCGAAAACATGGACGATGTCCATGCCGTCCGGGATTCCGCCCTGTCCCTCGCCGCCGGCATCACGGCGAAGGATATCGAGGCCCTGGGCGAAGAGGTCTATGACGAGATGATCGAGTCGCGGATCTGGCCGGGGGCCAAAGCCCTGGCCGAGCAGCACCTCCGGGTCGGGCGCAAGGTTTGGCTCATCACGGCGACACCGGTCGAGGTGGCGAACGTTATTGCCAGCCGGCTGGGCCTGACCGGGGCGCTGGGCACTGTGGGCGAGATCCTGGACGGCTCCTACACCGGACAGCTCGTGGGCGAAATCCTCCATGGCCCGGCCAAGGCGGTGGCGGTCCGCGAAATCGCCGAGGACCAGGGCCTGGACCTTGGCCGCTGCTGGGCCTACAGCGATTCCCACAACGACATCCCGCTCCTGAGCATGGTGGGACACCCCGTCGCCATCAATCCCGACTCCAAGCTGCGCCGTTACGCCCGCGAGCACAACTGGCCGGTCTACGATTTCCGCTCCGGCCGGCGCGCTGCCACTCTGGGGTTCAAGGCCGCCACGGTGGGCGGGGCCATCTACGGCCTCTGGCGGGGGTTCTCCCGCTTCCGCGGCCCCGGCCGCTAAGCTCCGGACCTTTCCGCCGCGGTTCCGGTCGCGCGCGGCGCGGATCCGGCCCGCCGTCGTCCGGTCCCGTAGCCTGCGCCCGGTTCCCCAGCCCGTGCCCGTTTCCGGCGCAAAATCCCTGCCCGCCCGCACAAGGGCAAGAAAATGCCCGCCACCTGGAAGGCAACGGGCATTTCATGCAGTGCGAAGTATTGCTACTTCTTATTGCGACGCTGGTGGCGCGTCTTGCGAAGCAGCTTGCGGTGCTTCTTCTTGGCCATACGCTTGCGACGCTTCTTAATAACTGAACCCACGAAAGTTCCTTACCGGCTAGATGCAGTACCTGCCTGTTGGGAAGGGTCCGCGGGCTAAGCAGCAGACTGAAACAACTGACAGGTTCTTACAATGACGTAAAACGTTCCTTAACAGGGTACCGCCTCTCCGGGGCACCCCACGACCGCGGGCCGTATGCGGGCCCCAAAGCAGTCAATTCACGCTGAGAAAGATGTTGCGGACTGTTTAACCAGTCCCGGCGTGGCCGTCGCTCGAGTCGACGACAGCACCCTTGAGGTACTGCTCGACGGCGTTCTCCGGTACGCGGTAGGAGCGGCCGAAGCGAACGGCCGGCATCTCCCCCGAATGCACCAGACGGTACACAGTCATCTTTGATACCCGCATGAGTTCCGCGACCTCAGCCACGGTCAAAAAACGGGCTTTGGAGAAGTTGGCCTCCGTAGACATTTCCCTTATTCCTTTGCTCAAGCGAACGGCAGCCCCACCTGATGCCATGGCGGTGTGCCGATGCTGAGCCATCAAACAACCATGTGAAAGCAACTGTAGTTGCTCATGGTGCCAATGTGAAAGGCTTCCGCAGGAATACCCACGCACTTTCCGCAGGAATCTCGAAATGCTGGCCGCGCCGGCACCCCGTTCCCTGGTCCGGGTTGCGGCCTCAGGCGCGGGTCCGGCGCGTGCGGGCCGAGGCCGCCAGTTGGCCGAGCACCGACGCCGTTACGTCCCAGTCCATGCAGGCGTCCGTGACGCTCTGGCCGTAGACCAGTTCGTCCCGCCCCGAGCCTGGTTCTGCGGCTGTGCCTGCGGCGTTGGCCGAGGCGTTGACGTCCAGGTTCTGTGCCCCGCCCACCAGGAAGCTCTCCAGCATGACGCCGGCGATGGCCCCGGCAGCGGCTCCGGCGCTTTCCAGCTGGGATCCGATTTCGAGGGCGACCTCGGCCTGGCGGTGGTGGTTCTTGCCGCTGTTGGCGTGGCTGGCGTCCACGATCAGCCGGGGGTTCAATTGCTTCGCGGCCAGCTTGGCCGAAGTGGCCTCAACGTCGGCGGCGGAGTAGTTGGGTCCCTTGCGTCCGCCGCGGAGGATGATGTGGGTGTCCGGATTGCCGGCGGTGGCCACGAGCGCGGCCCTGCCGTCGTCGTCGATCCCGAGGAACGCCTGGGCGGCCGCGGCGGCGCTGCAGGCGTCCAGCGCCACCTGGAGGTCGCCGTCGGTCCCGTTCTTGAACCCGATCGGCATGGACAGCCCGGAGGCCAGCTGGCGGTGGATCTGGCTCTCCGTGGTGCGGGCGCCGATCGCGCCCCAGGAGACGAGGTCCGCGACGTACTGCGGGCTGATGGGCTCGAGGAACTCGGTGGCCGTGGGCAGGCCGAGCGCGGTGACCTGCCGCAGGAATGACCGGGCCGCGCGCAGGCCTGCGGCGATGTCGTGGCTGCCGTCCAGCCGGGGGTCGTTGATCAGGCCTTTCCAGCCGACCGTGGTGCGCGGCTTTTCGAAGTACGTGCGCATGACGATCAGCAGGTCTTCACGGTGCTTCTCTGCCTGGCTCACCAGCCGGCGGGCGTATTCGAGGCCGGCCTTGGGGTCGTGAATGGAGCACGGACCCACGATTACCAGCAGCCGGTCATCGACGCCGTCCATGATGGCTCGGACCTCGTCGCGGCTTCGTCCCACCACCTCGGCCATGCGGGCCTCCAGCGGCAGTTCCGCCATGAGGTCCTGCGGGGTGGGCAGCGGGGTGAACTCGCTGACGCGCAGGTTCGAGGTGGATTGCTGGGTGTCGGCGGCTGCTTCGATGCTCATGTTCGGGTCCTGTTCCGGGTGCGGAGCGGGCCCTGATCAGAACCCGCCGGAGAAATGGCGAAGGGCAGAGAATGATCTCTGCCCTGTTGGCTCTGAAGGAAAGTTGGATGCGTGTCAGTTAGACGCGGGCCCCTCCAGAGCCAACGAAAAATACGCATACCAACGGTTAGTCATAGCGTCGACCATAGCCCCGGAGCCGAGGAAGGGGCAAACGCCGGGCGTAACATTTCGCCGGCACCGCCGCCACCCAGCCGGCGGGCCACCCCAGCTCCCCGGCCGCCCCACGTCGTCGAGACGGCAGATCACGGCGCTATCTGGCGGGTCGATGCTGCCGCAAAGTGTCATCTCGGGGCGGGCACGGGGTCAGGCCGCCGGCGGGGCCAGCAGGACGTCGACAAGCTGGGTCAAGCCGTCCGCCATGTCCACGTCCTTGTCGTAGAGCCACTGCAGCTGCAGGCCGTCAAACGCTGCGATCACCAACCTGGCCAGGATGTCCGGCGCAACGTCCGTCCGCACCGAACCCGCACCCTGGCGGTGCGCGATGTCCTGCCGCAATTCCTCGACCAGCTGCGCGTACCTGTCCTGGAAATAGCCGTGGGAATCATGTCCGGGGTCGTTGGCGGTCGCCGACGCCACGGCGTACAGAGTAGTGAGGCCCGGTTCGCGGCGGTTTCGCTCGGCAACGACGGCGAGGGAAGACAGCCCCACGTCCCCCGTCCCCCCGGCTTCCCGGCTGCGCCGGTCCCGTTCGGCCAGCACGGCCGTCAGGAGTTCCTGTTTGCCAGTGAAGTAGTGGAAAAGTGTTGCCTCTTTCACGCCGACGAGTTCGGCGACGCGCTTCAGGGCAGTGCCCTCAAAGCCTTCTGTGGCGAACACATCGGTCGCTGTCCGAACGATCTGCTCGCGGCGTTCCGCTCCTTTGGCGTAGGGCCCGCGCGGCTTCGAGATTGACATTGACACAGTTTATTTCACCTTTTTGTCTTAAAACCTAGTCGCACTCGGTTTTTATGGTTACGATCATTCCCAGGGCCCAACGGAGGGCCACTTTTCGTCAGGAGGCAATGTGGCCGTCAGGACCATCAACCAGGATTCAGCGGCTCAGGCCGCCCATCAGGCTCCCAGCAGCCTGGAACCGTCAATCAGCAAGGCTTCCCGCGCCTACGTGATCGGGATGCCGATCGCGAGCGCCGGTCTGTGGATGGCGGTGCTGGCGCCGGCCATCGTTGTTCTGGCCATCAAGGTTTCCGAAATCACCACGCCGGACACGCGCGCCGGTGCGCTGAGCCTTGTCGCCGGCGTCGGCGCCGTCGTCGCCCTTCTCGCCAATCCGTTCTTCGGCCGGCTGAGTGACCGCACGACGTCCCGCTTCGGAATGCGCAAGCCGTGGATCATCGGCGGGGCGCTGACCGGGCTTGTTGCGCTTTTCTTTTTGGGTTCGGCCACCACTGTCCCGGGGGTCCTGGTCGCGTGGATCTTTGCCCAGCTAGGCTTCAACGCGGCACTCGCGGCGCTGGTGGCCACCCTTCCGGACCAGGCCGCCCCGTCGGAACGCGGCCGCCTGTCCGGGCTCATCGGCATGACCCTGTCCGTCGGGCTTGTGGCCGCGGCGTTCTTCGCGCAGCTCTTCGACAATGCCCTGCAGATGGCCGTTGTTCCCGGCGTCGTGGGGACCGCCCTGGCCATCGGCTTCGCTTTCACTTTCAAGGACCGCGTCCTCACCGAGAAGCCCGCTCCGCTGAACCTCAAGGAGATCTTGGGTTCGTTCTACTTCAACCCCCGCACCTACCCTGGCCTGGGCTGGGCCTGGCTGACCAAGTTCATGGTCTATGTGGGCTACTGCGCGGCCCTGCTCTATCTGCCGTACTTCTTCACCGACCAGCTCCACGTAGCCCCGACCCAGGTCACCACCCTGGTCTTCCAGGCAACGCTGATCAGTTCCGCCGGCACGGTGCTCACCAGCGTGGCCGGCGGTTGGCTCAGCGACAGGATCGGCAAGCGCAAGGGCATGGTGATCGCCTCGGCCCTCATCATCATGGTGGGCCTGATCGTCATCGCCACCTCCAGCACCACCGACCAGGTCCTGGTGGGCCAGGCCATCGCCGGACTGGGCCTGGGTTGCTTCGGCGCCGTGGACGTCGCCCTCATCGCCGACCTCCTGCCGGGGACCCAGTCTGAAAACGCCAAGACCTTCGGAGTGTTCAACATTGCCCAGGCGCTTCCCCAGTCCCTGGTGCCCGCCGTCGCCTTCCCCGTGATCGCCTTGGGCGGATACCCCGCACTGTTCCTCGGCGGCGCCGTCGTCGGCATCATCGGCGCGATCCTCGTCACACGCATCAAAGGAGTCAAGTAAATGAACCCCTCGCTATCCCCTGCCGTCCTGGCCCTCTCCCCGGATTCGCCGGATGCGGAGGCCCGGATCCGCGAGCTCGCTGCCGGTCTGAGCCTGGAGCAGCAGATACAGCTGCTGACCGGAGCGGATGTGTGGTCCACGCACGCCATCCCCGAAATCGGGCTCAGCCGCGTCGTGATGTCCGACGGCCCCGCCGGCGTCCGCGGCGAGGACTTCGATGAGCGCCACGACTCCGTCTCGTTGCCCTCGTCCTCCGCCCTGTCCGCGACGTGGAGCGTTGAAACCGCCCGCCGCTACGGTCAGGTACTCGGGCAGGAGGCCCGGCGCAAGGGCGTCCACGCCGTCCTCGGCCCCACTATCAACCTCCACCGCTCGCCGCTGGGCGGTCGGCACTTCGAATGCATGAGCGAAGATCCCCGCCTCACCGCGACGCTGGCCGCCGGGTACGTCTCCGGCGTGCAGTCCATGGGCGTGGGCGCCACCCCGAAGCACTACCTCGCCAACGAGGCCGAGACGGAGCGTTTCACATCGGATTCCGTCGTGGCCGAGCGCCCGCTCCGCGAGCTCTACCTCGCCGCCTTCGAAGACGCCATCACCGAAGCCCGCGCCTGGCTCGTGATGAGCTCGTACAACTCCATCAACGGCACCACGGCCAGCGAAAACAAACTCCTCGAGACGCCGCTCGCCACGGAATGGGGCTTCGACGGCGTCGTTGTGTCTGACTGGACCGGGGTCCGGTCCGTGGAGGCTGCCAATGCGCACCAGGACCTGGAAATGCCGGGACCTGTGGGTCACTGGGGCCCGAAGCTGCTGGCGGCCGTGAACGACGGCCGGGTCAGCCGGGACGCCATCCTGGAAAAGGTCACCCGCATCTTGCGGCTTGCCGCCCGCGTGGGTTCCCTCGAGGGATTCACGCCGGCCGTGACGGACCTGCCTGCACAGTTGAACGGCGCCGCCGTCGCCCGTGAAGTGGCTGTCCGTGGCGCGGTACTGGTCCGTAACGAGGGCGGAATCCTGCCGCTGGACGCCGCGAAGCTGGGCAGCGTGGCAGTGATCGGCCACAACGCCGAGGAGGCGCGCACGCAGGGCGGGGGCAGCGCCACCGTCATGCCCAAATACACCGTCTCGCCGCTGGAGGGACTGCGAAAGGCGCTGCCCGACGGCGTCGACGTCACCTATGCCCGCGGCGCCAAGGTGGCGGAAGGCCTTCAGGCGTTCCCGCGCACCTCGCTTCACAACCCGGTATCAGGTGTGCCCGGAATCCGGGTCACGTTCCTCACAGCGGACGGAACAGAGATCTCGGGCGAAGACCGCCTTGCCTCACATCTGATCTGGTTCGGCGTGGGCATTCCCGACGGCACCGCAGCCATCCGGATGCAGGCCGACTGGACCGCGGAAACGGCCGGTATCCACCACCTCGGCGTCGGGACCGTCGGTCAGATCCGGCTCGCCCTCGACGGGGATGAAGTGTTCAACGGTGAGCTCGAGGACGACACCGACGTCCTTGGCGCCGCCTTGTTCGACCCGCCCAAGACCGTCCACGCCCTTGAGGCCGCGGCCGGCCGGAGGGTCCGGATCGACGCCGAATACCAGCTGCCGAAGCAGCAGGTCATCCCGTTCACGGCCATCCTGCTGGGCGAGGAAACCGTGGTCACGGATCCCCAGGCGGAGATCGACGCTGCCGTGGACGCCGCACGGGACGCCGACGTCGCGGTGGTGGTGGTTGGAACCAACGCGGCGATCGAATCCGAGGGTTTCGACCGCAAGGACCTTGACCTGCCCGGCCGGCAGAACCAGCTCGTGGAAGCCGTAGCCGCGGCCAACCCGCGCACGGTAGTTGTGGTCAACTCCGGTTCGCCGGTACTCATGCCCTGGCTGGACAAGGTTGACGCGGTCCTGCTGGGCTGGTTCGGCGGCCAGGAGTTCGGCACCGCAGTCGCCGATATCCTGCTCGGCGCCGAGGAGCCCGGCGGCCGGCTGCCCACCACCTGGCCTGCGGCTTTGGCGGACGTTCCGGTGCTCGCCACCCGCCCCGTCGACGGCAAGGTGGTGTATTCCGAGGGGATCCACATCGGCTACCGCGCGTGGCTCCGGCAGCAGGCCAACGGCGGAGCTGCGCCGGCCCTGCCGTTCGGATTCGGCCTCGGGTACACCACGTTCGACGTCGGCAGCCCGCACACTCCGGCATCCGTTCCCGCCAACCAGGACGTGGTGGTGCACGTGCCGGTCCGGAACACGGGCACGCGCATCGGCCGGGAAATCGTCCAGGTCTATCTGGACCGCGCCGACTCCGCCGTGGAGCGGCCGGTCCGCTGGCTGGCCGGCTACGCCGGAACACACCTCGCGCCCGGCGGAACGGAGAGCGTTGAAGTCCGGATCCCGGCCAAGGCGTTCGGTCACTACGACGGCGGCTGGCAGTTTGAGCCCGGAACCTTCCGGCTACTGGTAGGCCGCCACTCGGCCGATGATTTCCAGACCCTGGACATCGAACTGCGCTAAGGCCTTTCGGCCCGCCCGAGGCTTGGCGAAGGAGCAGTTGGCGGCAGTGCCCATTACCGGCGCTGCCGCCAACCGCGTCCCTTGTCACCACCGGCCACCCCCTAGAGTGTGAAAGGACCCCAACACGAGCATCCGACCGCTTTGGAGGAAGCCATGACGCAGACCTTCCCGCCCGAGAACCCAGAGGCCCCCACAACGCCGAGCGCGACGGCGCCGGACATCCAGGCGCCCGGCGCCCGTGCATTCGGGCAGGCCGGCCCCGGGGCCGTTCCGGCGGCGCTGAGGCGCCGCGTGCCCAAGTACGCCGACCTCGCGCCCCTGATGCAGTTCAAGAAGCCGGAGTTCGGCCGGGCCGCCCGGCTGCGCCGCGCGAGCACCATCTGGGACCTGCGCGACATCGCCAAGCGCCGCACACCCCAGGCGCCGTTCGACTACACCGACGGCGCCGCAGAAGCCGAAATCACCCTCCGGCGCGCCCGCCAGGCCTTCCTGGACATCGAATTCCGTCCCGGCATCCTGCGCGACGTCTCCAGCATCGACCTCAGCACCGAGATCCTGGGCGGCCCGTCCCGGCTGCCGGTGGGCATCGCGCCCACGGGATTCACCCGGATGATGCAGTCCGAAGGCGAATACGCCGGCTCCCGGGCCGCCGAAGCCGCCGGCATCCCGTACACCCTCTCCACCATGGGCACGGCGTCCATCGAGGACGTCGCCGCCGCCGCACCGGCCGGCCGCAACTGGTTCCAGCTCTACCTCTGGACGGACCGGGACCGGTCCCTGGAACTGATCCAACGCGCCGCAGCCGCCGGCAACGACACCCTCATGGTCACGGTGGACACCGCCGTCGCCGGCGCCCGCCTCCGGGACGTCCGCAACGGCATGACCATCCCGCCCGCACTGACGCTCAAGACCGTCCTGGACGCCTCCTACCGGCCCGCATGGTGGTTCAACTTCCTCACCCACGAGCCCCTGACCTTCGCCTCGCTCTCCCGCTACACGGGCACCGTCGCGGACCTGATCAACTCCATGTTCGACCCCACCCTGACCTTCGCCGACCTCGACTGGCTCCGCGAGACCTGGAAGGGCAAACTCGTGGTCAAGGGCATCCAGACAGCAGAGGACGCCCGCAAAGTGGTGGACCACGGCGCGGACGGGATCGTGCTCTCCAACCACGGCGGCCGCCAGCTGGACCGGGCACCGATCCCCTTCCACCTGCTCCCCGAGGTGTCCGCCGCCCTGAAGGCGGACCGAAGCGACGCCGCGATCATCCTGGACACCGGCATCATGAGCGGCGCGGACATCATCGCCGCGCTCGCCCTGGGCGCCGACTTCACCCTGATCGGCCGCGCCTACCTCTACGGACTCATGGCCGGCGGCCGGGCCGGCGTCGACCGCGCCCTCCAGATCCTGGAGAAGGACATGCAACGCACCATGGCCCTGCTGGGCGTCAGCCGCATCGCGGACCTCACCCCGGACCACGTGCGGATCCTCCGGGGCTAAGTCCGCAGCCTAGATGGCATTTCGCGGCAGAGTTGGCGCCGGGCACTGGCGCGAACCGCCAACACAAGACGGGAGGCCGGAGGGCTACTTCTTGCGGCCGAACTTGGGCAGGTTGGCGAGGAGGTCCGCGGCCTTGGTGGCGGCGCGGCCCACGGTCCGCCCGATCTGCTGGGGCATCTTATCCTCGCCGGCGGTTCCCACCGGGATAACGACGGCGGGGCTCAGCGGGCTGCCGGCAGGGCGGCCGGCCAGTGCCGCAGCCGGCTGCGCGCCAGCCTGCGCTGCGGCAGGTAGCGGCTGCGGGGCGGCCGCGGCTGCCAGGCTGTCCGGCACCGCTGCGGGGCTGGTTTGGGGGCTGGATTCGGGGTGGCGGGCCGGTGCCGTGTCCGGGGCCGCTGCTGGGACGACGTCGAAGGTCTGCAGCCAGTTGGCAACGCCGGCAAGGGGCTTCGGGTTGAGCGCGTAGTAGCGCTTCTGGCCCTGGGCGCGCATGCTCACCAGGTCCGCTTCCCGGAGGACCTTGAGATGTTTTGAAATGGTGGGCTGGCTTGCATCAAGCTCCTGGACCAATTCCCCCACTGCCTTATCCCCCTTGCGGAGGGCCACCAGAATGTCACGCCTGGTTGCCTCAGCAATGACGGCAAATACGTCGTCTGTCACCATGTCCTCCACACTAGCGACATATACGCCAGATGGCATCCACAAATTGGCGGGCTGCCGCCTGGCCTGATCCGCGGCGCGGAGCTAGTCGAACCAGGGGTCCAATCCATGCAGGGGAAACACCTCTTTGCGGGTGGCCATGATGGTGCGGTCCACCGCGTCGTTGGGGTCGAACCCCACTTCCCAGGACCGCCACCAGACGTCGACGTCGTCGCCCATCAGTTCAGGGGGCTCGACGCCGAACTTGGCCCCGTACTTGTCCCTGACGTAGCGGCGCCAGTCCTCCGGAACCGGGGTGCGCAGGGGGACAGGCCGGCCGGCGGCGATGGCGATGAGGTGGCTCCAGGAGCGCGGCACCACGCTGACGACGTTGTAGCCGCCGCCGCCCGTGGAAATCCAGCGGTTGTCGCAGTAGCGCGCGGCGAGATTGCCGATCGCTGTGGCGGCCTCACGCTGGCCGTCCACGCTGATGTTCAGATGGGTAAGCGGGTCAAGCCGGTGCGAGTCGCACCCGTGCTGGCTCACGATGACTTCCGGTTCGAACGCGCCGATGAGTTGCGGCACGACGGCGTGGAAGGCCCGCAGCCAGCCGGCGTCGCCGGTGCCCGCCGGGAGGGCCACGTTCGCGGCGCTGCCCTGCGCCCCCGGGCCGCCGATCTCATTGGCAAACCCGGTGCCCGGGAAGAGAGTCAGCCCGGACTCGTGCAGCGAAATCGTCAGGACGCGCGGATCGTCCCAGAAAATGCTCTGCGTACCGTCGCCGTGATGGGCGTCGACGTCGACGTAGGCGACGCGCCGGATGCCGCCGTCAAGCAGTCGCTGGATCGCGAGGGCGGCGTCGTTGTAGATGCAAAAACCGCTTGCGCGGTCCCGGGAGGCGTGGTGCATTCCGCCGCCGAAGTTCACGGCCCGCACCGCACTGCCGTCCAGGACGGCGGCGGCCGCCAGCAGGGAGCCGCCGGCCAGCCGGGCGCTGGCCTCGTGCATGCCGGCAAAGGCGGGGTCGTCCTCGGTTCCGAGGCCCCTGGCTTCATCGGGAGTGTCCGGATCTTCGCTCACGCGCCGCACGGCGGCTACGAACTCGGGGCTGTGGACCGCGCGCAGTTCCTCGTCGGCGGCGACTTCCGGGGCAGCTACCGTTACATGCTCCAGATCCAGCAGTCCCAGGCTGCCGGCCAGCTTCGCCGTGAGCTCCATGCGCTCGGGCGCCATCGGGTGGCTGTGGCCAAAGTTGTAGGCGGTCATGGCAGGAGCCCACACCACCGTCGTTGGCAGCGCGGCCTGAGAGAGTCCGGGCAGGAATGTCATCACTCACAGGCTACCCGAGCGTCCCCCTGCTTCCCGCGTGCGCAGGCGTGCTCCCCCCGTCATGACGCGGACTTTAGTGGTTTACTACTGAGGGAAGCAGTTTCAACCAAGGAAAAACATGACGCAAAGCCAGTCGAGGTCTACGCGCACGGCCAGCTGGCAGCCAGGCATGCCGGAGCGGGACGGCCTGTGGATCTTCACACGCCTGCGCGACTTCATTGACAGCATCGCGAACAGCTCGCCGGCCCGCCTGGCCCTCACGGTGTTCGGCATCGTCATCGTGGTTTTCACCACGCTGCTTTCGCTGCCTATCGCTTCCGCCACCGGACAGGTCACACCGCTGCACGAGGCCCTCTTCACGGCCGTGTCCGCCGTCTGCGTCACAGGCCTGACCGTGGTCTCCACGGCCGCGTATTGGTCCTTCTTCGGTCAGCTCGTGATTCTGGTCGGCATTTTCGTGGGCGGCCTGGGCACCCTCACTCTCGCCTCGCTGCTGGCGCTCATGGTCAGCAAGAAACTCGGTGTCCGCGGCAAGCTGATTGCCCAGGAGGCCATGAACAACGCCGGCCGGCTCGGCGAGGTCGGTACCCTGCTCCGGATCGTGATCGTGACGTCAGTCGTGATCGAGGGCGCACTGGCGCTGGCCCTGGTCCCCCGCTTCCTGATCCTCGGGGAGAGTTTCCCGCAGGCCCTCTGGCACGGCGTCTTCTACGCAATTTCGTCGTTCAACAACGCCGGCTTCACTCCGCATTCGGACGGAATCGTCCCCTACGAAACCGATCTCTGGATCCTCATCCCGCTCATGCTCGGTGTGTTCCTGGGCAGCCTGGGCTTCCCCGTGGTCATGGTGCTGCAGCAGAACGGGCTGCGGTGGAAGAAATGGAACCTGCACACCAAGCTGACCATCCAGGTGTCCTTCATCCTCTTCGCCGCCGGGGCGCTCCTCTGGGGGCTCCTGGAATGGGACAACCTGCGCACCATCGGGGGCATGGACCTCGGCGACAAGATCACGCATTCGCTGTTTGCCTCCGTCATGCTGCGTTCAGGCGGCTTCAACCTTGTGGACCAGAACAACATGGAATCCACCACCATGCTGGTCTCTGATGCCCTCATGTTCGCCGGCGGCGGCTCGGCATCCACGGCCGGCGGCATCAAGGTCACCACCATCGCGGTGATGTTCCTGGCGATCGCCGCCGAGGCCCGCGGCGATGCCGATGTCAAGATCTACGGCCGGACCATCCCGGAGGGCACCATGCGCGTGGCCATCTCGGTGATCGTCGCCGGCGCCACCCTCGTCTCGGTCTCGGCCCTGCTGCTCCTGCACATCAGCGGCGCTTCCCTGGACCGGGTCCTGTTTGAAACCATTTCCGCCTTCGCCACGGTGGGCTTGAGCACCAATCTCAGTGCCGAATTACCGCCGTCGGGGGTTTACGTCCTCACTGTGCTCATGTTTGCCGGGCGCGTCGGGACGGTCACCCTCGCCGCCGCCCTGGCCCTGCGCCAGCGCAGCCAGCTGTACCACTACCCGGAAGAGAGACCGATCATTGGCTAGTTCCTCAGGCGCCGTCAACCGCCCCGCCCACAATGCCCCCGTGCTGGTGATCGGGCTTGGCCGCTTTGGCGCATCCACCGCAGAGCAGCTGGTGAAGCAGGGCCGGGAGGTGCTTGCCATCGAGCGCGACCGCACCCTGGTCCAGAAGTGGGCTGGCGTCCTGACGCACGTGGTGGAAGCCGACGCCACCAACATCGACGCCCTCCGCCAGCTCGGAGCCCAGGAATTCAGTTCCGCCGTGGTGGGCGTGGGCACCTCGATCGAATCCTCCGTGCTGATCACGGTGAACCTCGTGGACCTCGGGATCGAACACCTCTGGGTCAAGGCGATCACGCCCTCGCACGGCAAGATCCTGACCCGGATCGGCGCCAACCACGTCATCTACCCGGAAGCCGACGCCGGCGTCCGCGCCGCGCACCTGGTCTCGGGCCGCATGCTGGACTTCATCGAGTTCGACGACGACTTCGCCATCGTCAAGATGTACCCGCCGCGCGAAACCGTGGGCTTCACGCTCGACGAGTCCAAGGTCCGGTCCAAGTACGGCGTCACGATTGTGGGCGTAAAGTCTCCGGGCGAGGATTTCACCTATGCGCGGCCCGAGACGAAGGTTTCCTCACGGGACATGCTCATTGTTTCGGGCCACGTGGACCTGCTGGAACGGTTCGCCGCGCGCCCCTGAGTTCAGCCGAGCTGGCGGGTGATTTCCGCCGAGCGGGCGGCGGCCGCGCGGGCGCCCTCGGCGATGATGGCCGGCAGGCCGCGCTCATCAAACGTCGCGATGGCCCGTTCCGTGGTGCCGTTCGGGCTGGTGACCGCCTTGCGCAGCGACGCGGGGTCCGCCCCGGGCTCGGCCAGCATGAAGCCGGCCCCCGCGACGGTCCCGCGGGCGAGCAGCAGCGACAGTTCCGGGTCCAGGCCCAGTTCGACGCCGGCCGCCGCCATGGCTTCCGCCAGGTAGAAGGCGTAGGCCGGCCCCGAGCCGCTGATCGCCGAGACGGCGTCCACCTGCTCTTCGGGAACCTCCACCACCGTGCCGGCGGCTGCGAGGATGTCTTTCGCGTGCTGGAGCTGCCCGGCCGAGCAGCTGCTTCCGGGGGTGACGGAGACCATGCCGCGGCCGAGCTTCGCCGGAGTGTTCGGCATGGTGCGGATGACGGGCTGGCCGGCCGGCAGCACGGCTTCGAGCTGCGCCAGGGAAACGGCGGCTGCGACGCTGATGACGATCGTGTCCGGAGAGAGGGAACCGCTGATTTCCCGTGCCAGGTCCGCGATGCCCGCCGGCTTGACGCCCAGGATCACGACGCCGGAGCCGGTGGCCGCCTGTTTGTTGTTTTCGGGCTCTTCTTCGCCGGCGATGGCCGTGATCCCGTGATGGCGCTCTGCGAGCCCGGCCGCGCGGTCAGCCCGGCGCACCGTCGCGACGATGTCGGCGGGATCGACGCCGCCGTCGATCAGGCCGCCCATGATTGCCTCGTTCATTGATCCACAGCCCAGGAATGCGATTCGGTTGCTCATGCTCCCATCATTGCAGTCCGGCCCGATTCCCAGCCAGCTCACACCTTGGCCGCAGTCAGCGCACAACTTCGGAGCCTAGCGTTGTCATTACCTCATTGAGGGTGCGAGTGATGCAGCAGGCATGCGGATGCCTGCGTGGCACCGATGGTCTGCGGCGGGTTTTCCCATTTTCCCGCAGTGGACCATCGGTGCCTTTTCCGTTTAAGCCGGCGCCCATTCCGACTGACTCCTGCGTCGGCACGCCACCGCAGCCGAACGACGGCGGATTGTCAGCGAACTCACAGGTGACTCCCGCCGTGCGCCCATCTGCGGCCACTACCGTGGAGCGTGCCTCAACAGGTGCGAGTGATGATAGCCGGTTCCACCGGAGCCGGCGGTGCGCCGGGTGTTTGCAGCAGATTTCCCCCAAGTCCTGCTCCAAGCGCCCGGCGCTACTCCGTTAAGCGAGCTGCGAGCTTCAAGGCACCTGCGAGTCCGGCCGCTCGCAGTCTCCGGCCCCGGCGAGCCAGCAGCTCCGGAGCTTCTCTTCCAGAAACCGGCGTTCCGCCGCGCTCCCGGCAAGCTCCAGCGCCCGCCGGTAGGCCCCGGCAGCCTCCGGAGCGCGGTCCAGGCGCACCAGGAAGTCGGCGCGGACGGCGTGGAAGAGGTAGTAATTGTCCAGTCCCAGGCTCTCAACCTCCGACAACCCGGCAGCGGGACCGTGCAGCTCCGCCACGACGACGGCGCGGTTGAGGGCCACGACCGGTCCGGGTGCGACGGCCAGGAGCAAGTCATACAACTGCAGGATCTGTGCCCAGTCGGTGCCGCGGGCGGTCGCGGCGTCGCTGTGGACGGCGTTGATCGCGGCCTGAAGCTGATAGGGCCCCGGCCGGTTCCGGCGCAGGCACTGACGCACCAGCTCCTGGCCCTCGGCGGCCAGCGCCCTGTCCCACCGCTGCCGGTCCTGTTCAGGCAGCAGCACGAGTCCGCCGTCGGGAGTAAACCGCGCGGCGCGGCGAGACTCGATGAGCAGCATCAGTGCCAGCAGTCCCCTCGCCTCCGGTTCGTCCGGCATGAGGGACGTCACCAGCCTGCCAAGCCGGATGGCCTCCCAACAGAGCTCCGTACGGCCGGGGCTGTCCGCGGGGCCGGCGCTGTAGCCTTCGTTGAAGATGAGGTAGACGACGGCGAGCACCGATTGCAGCCGCTCTGGCAGGTCGGCGCCCTGCGGGACGCGGTAGGGGATCTTGGCGTCGCGGATTTTCGCCTTGGCCCGGACCAGCCGCTGGGCCATGGTGCTCTCCGGAACGAGGAAGGCCCGGGCGATCTCCGGCGTCGTCAGTCCGCCCAGAAGCCGCAGCGTGAGCGCCACCTGGGCGGGCCTGGCCAGGGCCGGATGGCAGCAGGTGAAAATCAGCCGCAAAGTGTCGTCGTCCACGTCGTCGATTCCTGCCTGGTCCGCAAGGAGCTGCTCGTCCGCGGCCGGTGCTGATCCGTTCCCCGCCGGCGCCGCAGACAGGAAAGCGGCCTGTGCGTATTTGTCCTCGCGCGAGGACTCCCGCCGGAGCCGGTCGATGGCCCGGCGCCGTGCCGTGGTGATGATCCAGCCGGCCGGGCTGGGCGGGACGCCTGCCGAGGGCCAGTGCCGGACCGCCGCCGTGAAGGCATCCTGGACGGCGTCCTCGGCTATATCGATGTTCCCGAACGTGCGCGTCAGGACGGCTACTGCCCGGCCGTATTCGTTCCGGAAGACCCGGGCAATGTCCGCCTCGGTGGCACCGGCGCGGGGGCCATGACCGTTCACGGCAGCGTTCCCGTCCGGGGGCTAGTGCTGGAAGGGACGGACTTCAACGGGAAGGGTCGTGACGCCGGCCAGCTTCCGGGCCCAGCCGAGGGCCGCGTCCAGGTCCTGGGCTTCGATGACGGTGAAGCCGCCCAAGTGCTCTTTGCCTTCGGTGAACGGGCCGTCGGTGATAAGAATCTCGCCGTCACGGGGCCGGAGGACGGTGGCGGACTCCGCGGGGTGCAGTCCGGCGGCGAACACCCAGGCCCCGGCTGCCTGCATCTCACGGTTCAGGGCCGCCAGGTCCCGCATGATCGGTTCGAGGACCTCAGGTCCCGGGACCGGGCCGTCCGGCTGGTAAATGCTGAGCAGGTACTGCGACATTTCAGGTGCCTCCTTGTCGAATCCGCCGGCGGCGTGCCGGCCTCTCAGCAACTACACGAACGGAACCCCTGCGGATCGACACTTCCAATCGGCACTTCCAATCGAACCCGCAGGATTCGCAGCGGACACTGACCGGGTTAGGAAACCTTCTCCGGGGACTGGAGCTGCGCCGGCGGCCTCTGCGCCACATGCGGTGCGGGGTCGAGCGGCCCCTCGAACACCAGTTGGTCCAGGCGGCGGAGGATGAGTCCCTCGCGCAGCGCCCACGGGCAGATCTCCATGCTGGCGAACTCGAACATTTCCAAGGCGGCCTCCGCGACGAGCGCGCCGGCGAGGACCTGCGGCGCCCGGGCCTCGGAAACGCCGGGCAGGTGGAACCTGTCCCCGATCTCCATGGCCGAGACACGCTGCGCCCAAAGCCCCAGGTCCAGCGCCTGCAGCTCGCGCTTGACGTACGGCCCGGCGGCGCTGGGGGCGGCCCCTGCGATCCTGGCGAGGGACCGGAAGGTCTTGGACGTGCCCGCCACATGGTTGGGCCTGCCCAGTTTCTCGAATTTGCGCACGGCGGGCTTGAGCGTGGAGCGGATGTAGCGGCGCAGCTCCTTGATGCTTTTGGCCGAGGGCGGGTCTCCGGGGAGCCAGTCGCGCGTCAGCCGGCTGGCCCCGAGCGGCACGGACATCGCCAGCTCGGGGAGTTCGTCCTGTCCGAGGGCCATCTCGAAGGAGCCGCCGCCGATGTCCAGGTTCAGGATGGGCCCGGCGCCCCAGCCGTACCAGCGGCGGACGGCGAAGAACGTCATGGACGCCTCTTCGCTGCCGGTGAGTTCCCGGAGGGTGACCGTGGTTTCATGCTTGACGCGGGCCAGGACCTCCGCTCCGTTGGTGGCCTCGCGGATGGCCGAGGTGCAGAACGCGAGGAGGTCGTCGGCTTTGTGCTTGGCGGCGAATTCCCACGCTTCAAGGACGAACTCGACAAGCTCATGCTGGCCGGCGTCGTTGATGTTGCCGTCGCCGTCGAGGAACTGCACGAGGGACAACGGCCGTTTGTGTGAAGCGAAAGGGACCGGCCGTGCGCCGGGGTGTGCGTCGACCAGCAGGAGGTGGACGGTATTGGACCCGATATCGAGGACGCCTAGACGCATGTTGCCATTATTGCCCCCACTGAAGCGGCTGGTCTAACTGCGACGGCGGTATTCGCGAAGAATACCGCCGTCCGGGACGCTGGCTCAGGCGAGGTCCGTATCCTGCGCCGGGCGGTCCGCGGACCCGGCAGTACCGTCCGCGAACTCGTCGGAGGGCTTGAAGTCGCGGCGGATGTTGGCCACTCCCTCCGGATCGATTTCAAAGCCGTAGGCGGCCCCCGGGTTGATCACCATGCCGAGCTCGTCGCCGAGGTTGCCGATGATCGCGGCGCCCTGTGTGCCCAGGACGTTGGGAGCGGCCGCGAGATACTGCTCGGTGACGCGGCTCGGGTGCGAGAAGACGGCCAGAACCGGCTTGCCCGAGGAATTCGCGAGGACCAGGGGCTCCACCTGGGAGTCGGGACCCTCGAGGGCGTCGGAGCTGACCACGTAGACCTCGTTGTTGAGGAAGGCCAGGATCACGTCCACCGGGTTGGCGTCCGGCTGCTCCCCCCGGGCAAGCTGCTCTTCGAGCTCGTTCAGCGGCTGGTTGTCCAGGTGTGCGGGCTGTTCAGTCATGGTCCTACTCGATCACGTCCGCGCCCGCTCCGCAAACGCAGAATCGCCGGAAAGCTGCGGAGTCGCCGGAAAATTCCGGCG
>NZ_BAAAQB010000037.1:53375-68899 GCF_039531445.1 Arthrobacter humicola
GGGCCGTCGTCGTGCGCTTGACCGGGCCCCTGGCGCGCTTCTCCGCGAGGAGTTCGACGGCCTGTTCCCGGGTGAGCTCCTCCAGCGAGGTGGAGCGCGGCACGGTGATGTTGGTGATGCCGTCGGTGATGTACGGGCCGAACCGGCCTTCCTTCACCACGATGTTCTTCTCCGACACCGGGTCCGGGCCGAACTCGGCCAGCGGCGGCACGGCGGCACGGGCGCCGCGCTGCTTGGGCTGCGAGTAGATCTCCAGCGCCTGTTCCAGCGTGATCGTAAAGATTTCCTCCTCGGAGCCGATGGAGCGGGAGTCCGTGCCCTTCTTCAGGTACGGGCCGAACCTGCCGTTCTGCACCGTGATCGGGTTGCCCTCGGCGTCCTGGCCCAGCACGCGGGGCAGGCTCATGAGCTGCAGGGCCTCGTCCAGGCTGACCGTCTCCACGCTCATCGAAGCGAACAGGGAACCCGTACGCGGTTTGGCCTTGACGGGCTTCTTCGGCGGCTTCGGCTTGCCGTTCTTGTAGTACTCCACGGGCTGGCTGGCCAGCTGCTCCTCGGTCATTTCCGGGATGATCTCGGTGACGTAGGCGCCATAGCGGCCGTTCTTGGCCAGGACCGTGTGGCCGGTGTGCGGGTCCGTGCCGAGGACGCGCTCTTCCGGGGCCGCGGTCTCCATGAGTTCAATGGCTTTGGCGGCGGTGAGCTCGTCCGGCGCCAGGTCCTCGGGGACGTTGGCGCGGGCGGCTTCAACCACTTCGCCGGTCTTGGGATCGACCGTCGGGACGGAGCTTTCCAGGTACGGGCCGAATTTCCCGACCCGCAGCGTGATGCCCTCGGCGATCGGAATCGAGTTGATTTCGCGGGCGTCGATCTCGCCGAGGTTGTTGACGATGCTCAGCAGGCCCGGCTCAGCGTCTTCCCCGAAGTAGAAGTGCTTGAGCCAAGCGGGTCCGGCCGCCTGTCCGTTGGCGATCTTGTCCAGGTCAGCTTCCATGTCGGCCGTGAACTCGTAGTCCACGTAGTCGTGGAAGTGCTGTTCAAGCAGCCGGATCACGGAGAACGCGATCCAGCTCGGGACCAGCGCGGAACCCTGCTTCCGGACGTAGCCGCGGTCCTGGATGGTGGAGATGGTGGAGGCGTAGGTGGAAGGACGACCGATGCCCTTCTTTTCCAGCTCAGCGGTCAGCGATGCTTCCGTGTAGCGCGGGGGCGGCGAGGTCTCGTGGCCGACGGCGACGATGTCCGAGGCGGTCAGGGAGTCGTCCTTGGCCACGTTCGGCAGGCGGCGGGCTTCCTCGGAGTCGTCATCGCCGCGGCTTTCGTCCTTGCCCTCTTCATAGGCGGCCAGGAAGCCGGGGAAGGTGATGACGGTGCCGGAGGCGGAGAATTCCGCGTCGCGACCGGCGGCAGCTCCGCCCACGGTCACGGCGCCCAGGCGGATGGTGGCAGTGGAGCCCTTGGCATCAGCCATCTGCGAGGCGACGGTGCGCTTCCAGATCAGCTCGTAGAGCCGGAATTCGTCGCCGGAGAGCTGCTTGGCGACCTGGGCCGGGGTGCGGAAAGAGTCGCCCGCCGGGCGGATGGCCTCGTGGGCCTCCTGGGCGTTGGCGGCCTTGCTGGTGTAGACCCTCGGGGACTGGGGCACGTATTCCGTGCCGTACAGCTCGGCTGCCTGGCGCCGGGCGGCGGTGACGGCCTCGTCGCTCAGTGCGGACGAGTCCGTACGCATATAGGTGATGTAGCCGTTTTCGTAGAGCC
Organism: Arthrobacter humicola; assembly: GCF_039531445.1. NCBI lineage: Bacteria > Bacillati > Actinomycetota > Actinomycetes > Micrococcales > Micrococcaceae > Arthrobacter > Arthrobacter humicola. The sequence goes on from NZ_BAAAQB010000037.1 coordinate 55,134, forward strand.
GCTGGGCCACCTGCATGGTGCTCTTGGAGGAGAATCGCAGCTTGCGGCCGGCCTCCTGCTGCAGCGTCGAGGTGGTGAACGGCGCCGCCGGGCGGCGGGTATACGGCTTGGTGTCGACAGAACGGACGCGGAAATCAGCGGTCTGCAGGCCGACCGCCAAGGCGGTGGCGAGTTCCTCGTTGAGGTGGATGACGTTGCGGGAGGTGAGTTCGCCGTTGTCATTGAAGTCGCGGCCGCTGGCCACCTTGGAGCCGTCCACGGCAGCGAGTTTCGCTTTGAAGGCTCCGGCGTCGGCACTGAACTGGCCGGTCAGGTCCCAGTAAGAGGCAGCCTTGAACGCCATGCGCTCACGCTCCCGGTCCACCACCATGCGGGTCACGACCGACTGCACCCGGCCGGCGGACAGACCGCGGGCCACCTTGCGCCACAGCACCGGTGAGATCTCGTAGCCGTAGAGGCGGTCCAGGACGCGCCGGGTTTCCTGTGCGTCCACCAGGTCCTGGTCCACGTCGCGCAGGTTGTCCATGGCGCGGTGGATGGCTTCCTTCGTGATTTCACCGAAGGTCATCCGGTAGACCGGCACCTTTGGCTTCAGGACTTCCAGCAGGTGCCACGCGATGGCCTCGCCCTCGCGGTCCCCATCGGTTGCGAGATAGAGCGCATCGGCGTCTTTAAGCTGGGCCTTGAGTTCGGCGACCTTTTTCTTCTTGTCCGCGGACACGACGTAGTACGGCTTAAAGTCGTTTTCAATGTCGACGGCGAACTTGCCCAGCGGGGTCTTCTTCAGTTCCGCGGGGAGCTCGGAAGGCTGCGGAAGGTCGCGGATGTGACCAATGGAGGCCTCAACGATGAAGCCCTCGCCCAAGTACTTGGCGATGGTCTTGCTCTTGGCGGGAGACTCCACGATCACGAGTTTCTTGCCGGTTTTGGCCTTGCTTGGCACGGTGCTCCTACAGAAAAAGGTTGCTCGGGCAGATGCGCCCATACCCGCCTAGTTCACCATATTTTGCAGAATCGCGCGCATCCGGCCGGAAATGACGGCCCCGCGGAGGCGGGTTTCGGCCGCAAAAGAGCAGGGCGCCCGGTGGTCCTGGAGGCCGCGCCGGGCGGCGGCTCAGGCGCTGCCGGCCTCGGGTTTCGCGGCGGCCGGGCCGCGGTCGTCCGGAATCATCGACCACATGGTGGCCATGCGTTCGGCGCCGTCGGGCACATGGTCCGGATCCTCGAGTTCATAATCGCGCAGGAGGTCGAAGACGCGCCGCGTCAACTCGGACCGCTGCTCCGGCGTCAAGTACAGCAGGTTACTCGCCAGCACCACCGACGACGGGCCGTCGCCGGTCTCGCCGCGCTCGCGCCGTTCATTGCGGGTCTTGGCGTACGCAAGCACCCGGCGGCGGTAGGCTTCGAGCTCGAGATCAAGGACGGCGAGCTCAGGGCTGGCCACTCCGCCAAGCGAGTGAATAGTGAAATCGGTGCCGGCAGCCTTCCAGCGCCGCTCCCGGGCGTCCCCTGCCGTGGCTGCGGGGACCACAATGCCCCACTTCTGCAGCGCCCGCAGGTGGTAGCTCATGGCGCTGGGGGTCAGGCCGGTCTGCGCCGCGAGTTCGGTGGCCGTCCGGCTCACCTGGGTGGAATACAGCTCGGAAATGACCTCCAGCCGGGCGGCGTGAGCGAGAGCCCGGATCGCCTTCGGGTCGGTGATTTCCACTTGCTTTTCCGGACGGTGCCGGCGCTTGGCGGCCGGCGGAGCCGGGGACTCCGCCGTCGGGGTTTCTGCATTCACCCCTCCAGTGTATCCAGCCGCTCCAAAATATGAAAGAAATGCTTGACATCTAGTCCCGGCCGGGACTAGCTTCCTATTTATGAAACAGATATTTCATAAATCGTCTGCCCCCTCAGCGGCGGTGCAGCCCCTGTGGCGCAACCGCGATTTCCTGATCGCCAGCACCGCCAGGTTCGTTGCGACGGCGGGGATGGGCGCCGTCGTCGTGAGCGTCATGCTGCACCTGCAGAACGCGGCCGCTGCCGGGGGAACCCCTGTCGCCGGGCCCTGGCTCGTGGCTGCCTACCTCTTTTGCTCAGCGCTGCCTCTGGTCCTGCTGGCCCCGTGGGCCGGCCGGCTCGCCGACACCAGGGACTCCCGCACGCTGGCGACGGCGGCCTCCGCGGTCAGTGCCGCCGCCGTCGCCGGCATGGGCCTGGGCATGCAGTATGTGGAGAACTACCTGCCCGTGCTTTTTGCCATGACGTTCCTGCTCGACGCGGCCCAGGCCGTGGCCGGCCCCACCTGGCAGGCCCTGCTGCCCCGGCTCGTCGGCGAGGACCGCACCCCGCGGGCGATGGGGACCATGCAGGCCACCGTCATGATTGCCGGCATGGCCGGGCCGGCCGCGGGCGGCATGCTCAGCGGCTGGGGCGGCGCCGGACTCGTGTTCGCCGTGGCCAGCGGCTGCTATGTCGCCATGGGGCTGGGCGCCCTGCTAATCAGAACCCGCCGCGGCACGGCGGCCGAACGGGCCGGCCAGGCGAAGCCCGCACTGCTCGACGGGCTGCGCCTGATCCGCCGGGACAGCTTGGTCTGGGCCCTGGTCCTGGGGGCGATGTTCTTTATCGTCGTGGGCGAGGCCACGAATGTCCTTGAAGTGTTCCTGGCCCGCGGCGAACTTGGCGCCACCGAGACGCAGTATGGCTTTCTGGCCGCGGCGTTCGGCCTCGGCATGGCGGGCGGGGCCGCGATGGCCGGCAGGATCACCACGCCGGCGTTACGGCTGCGCGTGCTGCTGGCCTCCATGGCCCTGGCCTCGGCGTTCCTGGGCATCACGGGGATGGTCCCCACCGTGGAGATGCTCTTTGTGGCCTACACGGGGACGGGAATGGCCTGCGGCGTCCTGAATGCCTGCTTCGGGGCGATCGCGATCCTCCGGATACCCGAACGCGGCCGGGGCCAGGCCATGGCGATCGTCGGTGGGATGACACGCGCCGTCTCGATCGCCGCCCTGGCCCTGGGCGGGCTGCTGGGCGCACTGGTGCCGGTGCGTGTCAGCTTCCTGCTCACCGGGGCCGTCGCGGTGCTGGTCACTCTTGCCCTCACCGCGTACGTCCTGCCGAGGTTCGGCCGGGAGGACGCACGCGGTATCGCGGCAGCGCCTGCCGTCACGGCCGCCGGGGCTGGAACGGCAGGCGTGAGGGCGCCAGACCCGGTTGCGGCGGCGCCTGCCGTCTCAGGCCGGCAGCAGGAAGCCGTCGCGAACCAGGTTACCGACTTCGGTCAGGAGGCCGGCGCGGAACTGCGCGCCGTCGAACCCCTCATAGCCGCCCAGCAGGGCCTCGAGGGCGCCGACGATCTGCCCGACGGACAGGTCGCCGTCGCACGCTGAAACAAAGCCGGCCAGCTCGGTGCTCAGCAGGTTGGTGCGGCGCAGCCCGGCACCCTGCCGCAGCAGGATGACGCCGGGGTGTTCCGCCCCCGGGCGCTGGTGCCGCTCCTCGGTGACGTCCTCCGCGACCAGCAGGTGAGCGGCGGCCAGATCGTGGGCGGCCAGCCAGTCGGCACGCTCGACCGCCGCGCCCAGGTGCGGCCCCACGGGCTGTTCGATGGGGTACGTGATCTCCTCGAAACGGGAAATCACGCGCCCGGCGCCGTCAGCCGGCCGGCGCAGCCAGATCATGCCGAAACCGATTCCCGCCACATTGCGCGAGGCAAAGTCGTCAAGGTACGCCGCATACGAGTCCTGGTAGAGCTGGCGGTCCCGGTTTTCGGAGGCGTCCTGCAGCCAGGTCTCGGCATACTGCTCCGGCCCCACCTGCTCCCGCTGGATGAACCAGACGTCGGCGGCCGGGTCGGCCCAGCTTTGGGGCCGTTCGGACCAGGCCGCCCCCGCCTCGATCTCCCAATTGCCCAGGAGCTGGGCCGTTCCACCCGGCGCGAGAACGGAGGGCAGGGCCCGGACCAGCGAAGAAACGATCTCGTCCCCCGGCAGGCCGCCGTCGCGATAGGTGAACTGGTCCACGGGGGTCTCGCCCAGGCTGCGCGGCGTAATGACGAACGGCGGGTTGGACACCACCAGCTCGAACTCCTCCCCCGCGACGGGTTCCAGCAGGGACCCGAGCCTCAGGCTCACGCGGGCCTCAGGATCCGCCGGGTCCACGTGCAGTTCGGCGGCGTTGAGCAAGAGATTGAACCGGGTGAACGCGAGGGCGCGTTCGGAAATGTCCGTGGCGGTCACGTGCTCCGCGTGGTGGAGCAGATGGAACGTCTGGATGCCGCAGCCCGTGCCGAGGTCGAGGGCCCTGGCCACATGCCGGCGGGCCGTGACCTGGACCAGGGTGGTGGAGGCCTGCCCGATCCCCAGGACGTGGTCGTGACGGAGGACGCCTGCGCGCTGGTGGGCCGCGAGGTCGCTGGCCACCCAGAGGTCCGCCCCGCCGCTCGCCACGCCATCGTCCCCGACAGTGGGGTCCCAGCCGTACGGCCTCAGATCCACCTTCGCCCGGATCAGGTCCTCGTCGGACCGCTCCACGAGCCCGAGTTCCGTCAGCCCCTCCGTGCGGATGCCGGGCAGCGCGGCGTCGAGGGTCTCCGCACGCTGCGGCTCGGCCAGGAGACAGAGACGCACGACGGCGGCGAGCGCCGCCGTCGACGGCTCACCGGAGGCGCGCCCGGTGACGATCAGTGCGGGGATGAGCTGGTCCCGGCTGAGGGCAGAGTGCGCAGCCTCGCCGAGCAGCCCGGCGACGCCATCCACGGTGTAGCCAACGGCCCGCAGGTCCCCGGCCAGGGCCTCGAGGAGGCCGGGGAGGTCGCTCCGCGGCGCCTCCGGAGTGTTGCCGGCCGTGAACGGCGATGAACGAACTGCGATGGCGGGAGTTGGCGTGGCCGGACGCGGTGCTGCGGGAGCCTGCGGGGCGGGGTTTTGGGCTGAGGACGTCACCGCACAAGTTTAGTCCCGGGGACTGGGCGGGGCCGGCGAGAGCCGGGTCTCCGCATAAAGCCGCAGGGCATCCCGGACGAAGGCCGCGCCCTCGGCACCGCCGTAGTTCGCGGCGAACCGGGGATCCGCCACGTACATCTCGCCGAGTCCCGTCACGTACCCCTTGATGTCCGGCACGGCAACTGCGGTGCCGCCTGCTGCCCTAGCGCCTGCTCCACCGCCTCCTGCGGCGGGCGGCGCCGCCGGGGTGCCGGGAATGCCCCTGAGCCATTCGACGTGGCGCCGGGCCAGGTCTTGGGCCTGAACGCTGTCCGCCGTGACGCCCGACTCTGCCGCGGCCCTCCAGTCGGCGCCAAGCTGCCGGGACTGTTCCTGCCAGGCAGCCTTCTCCTCGGCCTGCATGCCGCGCCACCAGGCATCTGAGGTCGCATAGGCGTCCTGGCCCCACCGCTGCTGGACTTCGTCCCGGTACCGGGTGTGGTCGAAGCCGTCGAACATTTCCTCTGCCATGATCTTTCCTCCCGCTTGCAGTGCCTCAATGGTGTGCCGGACCGAAGCGATCTGCCGCCCCAGCCGGTCCTGTTCCATCTGCAGCCACTCCAGATGCCGTCCCAGGGCGTACTCCGCGTCCGCCTGGCCGGCGAGTACGTCCGCGATCGCCGGCAGCCCGAGCCCCAGGTCACGCAGTAGTAGGATCCGCTGCAGACGGACCAGCGAGTCGGGGCCGTAGTACCGGTAGCCGTTGTTGCCGGTACGGCTGGGCTTGAGCAGGCCGATGTCGTCATAGTGACGCAGAGTCCGTCCGCTGGTGCCCGCCAATTTCGCGATTTGTTGGACGGACCAGTCCATATCTCCTCCTTTGCGTAGGGCCGGCTGCCCCGTCGGAAGTAGCTTGCCGACGGCGCCGGTCATCCCGGTTCGCCGTCTCCCGGAGCACCGTCTCCCGGTGCCGCGCTTGTCGCCTGCCGGGCCGTCCCGGGCCGTCCCCACGACTCTAAACTTTGACGTTACGTCAACGTCAAGAGCCCGCGGGAGGCGCCGCTGGACGGCCGGCGCGGCCGGGGGTGCAGCTGCAAGGCGCTAAGTTGGAGGCATGCTTTTTCCCTCCTCTCACGCGCCGGCGACCCTGCTGGTAAGGCGGACGCTTACGGGCGCGGCCGCAGCCGCCGTCGTGCTGGCCGCAACGGCATGTACCCCGCCCGGTTCAATTCAGGGCGTCGATGTCCCGGCCTGGAAGGCGACCGCTCTGCCCTCGGCCCCCGGGACTGTGCTTGAGGACGCCGGCAAAATCCTGAACCGCGATCCGATCGTCCGGACCGCGTCCGGTGTGCCCGCCGGCACCTACACCCTGACCATGACCTGCGACGGCGGGGGTAAGGCGTTCTTCGCCGTCAGCCTGGCCGGCCGGCCGCTGACCGAGGCAGGAGCTGCCTGCAACGGCAGCCGCGAAACCGCCCGCATCACGGTGCCCGCCGCGGGCGAGGTGAAGCTCAGCACGTCCAGCGTGGACGCCCCGATCATCTACGCCTACCACCTGGCCGCGTCCGAGTAGGGTCCGCCCGCAACCCGGTCACGGCGGCCGGCTCGGCACCTTCTGGGAAAACCGCCCGCCGCGGACCTTCGACCTCTGGTGTTTGCATCGGGGCGATCTTAATCTCAGGGTATGCCAACTGTGCCGGCCCGCAGGCTGCCGCGACGGCGCACCCCGGCCGCCGCCGCGGTGCTGTCAATTGCGGTGTTCCTCGGGGCGGTCTTGTCCGGCTGCGAGTACGAATACAGCGCCGACCATTGGGACGATGGCTCGCCCACTGTTTCCGCCGCGCCGACCACCGACGCCGCCCTGCCGCAGGATCCCCATCGCAACGAGCCGGTGTCCGGTGAAGAGCTGGAGCAGTGGGTCGACGACGCGCTTCCCGACGCCGCGGGGCAGGTGTTTCACACCAGCTACGGCTCCGTGGCGGCCGGTGCGGTGCACACAGAAACAACAACGCAACTGCCCGCCGGCACCTATTCCCTGACGCTGGCGTGCCGCAGCACGGCCCGGGTGTCTTTCACCGTCCGCAATGGGGATGAGTCGCTGGTAGACCTGAGCCTGCGCTGCGGAACGTCACGAGTGAACGTCGTCTCGCTGCCCGTGGACGCGGTGCTCTCCGTCCAGGTGACCGGGCGGGCCGCAGCAAACTTCGCCTACCGCGTGAGCCGGATCTGAGACAACCCTCGCACTGGGGGCCGCGCCTCTTGCGTGAGCAACGCCTCTTGCGTAAGCAACGCCCATCGGGCGGGGCCGCGCCTGCAGGGGGCCTCGGGGCGCCAGGACCGGCTGGGATAGTCCAGCCTCGGCCGATCAGGCGGCGCAGCCCTCGGGGCATCGCAGGGTTTCAGGGCTCGCTGCGCACCCGGCACAGTAAAGCGTGAGGGTCCGGCAGCTCGGATTGGAGCAGTTCTCGAACTTGCTCGTGGGCGCCGAGCAGCGGACGCACTGGCCGATGGTCTTGGCGTCCTCGCTGAACTCCAGGTGCATGCGCTTGTCGAACACGTACAGGGATCCCTCCCACAGGCCGTCGTCCTTGAAGGTCTCTCCGTACCGGACAATGCCGCCGTCGAGCTGGTAGACCTCCTTGAACCCGCGGTTCACCATGAGGCTCGACAGCACCTCGCAGCGGATGCCGCCCGTGCAGTAGGTGACAACCGGCTTGTCCTTGAGGGCATCGTATTTGCCCGAGTCGAGTTCTTTGATGAAGTCGTGGGTGGTAGCGACTTCGGGGACCACCGCATCCTTGAACTTTCCGATCTGGGCCTCGAAGCCGTTGCGTCCGTCGAAGAACACGACCTCGTCGCCCTGTTCCTTCTTGGCTTCAATGAGTTCGTGGAGTTCCTCGGGTTTGAGGTGCGTCCCGCCGCCCACCACGCCGTCGGCGTCGACTTTCAGCTCGCCCGGGGCGCCGAAGGAGACGATTTCATCCCGCACCTTGACGCTGAGGCGCGGGAAGTCTGCCGCGCCTCCGTCGGACCACTTCACGTCGATCCCGTGGAATCCCTTGTACTCCCGCGTGGTCTTGACGTATTGCTTCACGGCGTTCAGCTCCCCGCCGACCGTGGCGTTGATGCCGTCCTTGGAGATGATGATGCGGCCGGTGAGGCCGAGTTTTTCGCATAGCGCGCGCTGCCACAGCCGGACGGCGTCCGGGTCAGCGAGGGGGGTAAATCCGTAAAAGAGCACAATCCTGTTCAAAGCCACACTTTTAAGGGTACTGGCTGGGACGGGAGGCCGGGAGACAGTCACAATTCCATAAGCGAGCACACTTCCCGGACCCGGCCCCTGTTGCTTGTGGCACGGCTGGAATACGCTCATCACATGAGTCTTGACGCCATGGTTGAAGACACCACTCATCTGCTGGAAATCTGGGTTGCCGGATGGGCAGGTTGTCGCGGATATGAGACGCGCAGGGAGGGACGGTTCCCTGCGGCCTTGCGCGCAGACACCACCGGTCAATGGGAATATTTTGCCTTCGACCCGTCCGATTCGGAGTTTGCGGAGCTGGCGGCGAGGACGGCTGAAGTGCCGGCCCGAGTCCTCACGATCCTCACCAATGACGTGGCCCGGTACACGTTCCTCGGCCAGGAAAACGGCCTCCATGTCACCTCGGCTTCCCAGACCATGATGATCGTGGACATGGAGACTCAGGACTCGGAGGACCCCTGGCTTTCCGACGACGACCTCAAGCTGGAGACGTCCCGGACGGACGGCGTGCACCACGCTGTGGTCCACGCAGGCGAAGAGACCGCCGCGAGCGGGCGCGTATTTGTGGTGGGACACACCGCCATCTTCGACAAGATCGTGACGGCGCCGGCGTACCAGCGGCGGGGACTGGGCAGCTTCATCATGAAGGCCCTGGCGGCCCAGGCCTTCGAGCACGACGTCGACTCCGGGCTGCTGCTCGCGTCTCTGGACGGCCAGAAGCTCTATTCGCACCTCGGCTGGCGCATGGTCTGCCACGTTCTGATGCTGTCGACCTCGGACGAAGGCGCTGACCTCTCCGTCGGCTGAGGCCCTGCGCGTGCCGGGCGCTGCGGGACCCGGGCTGCCTTCTCCGGCGATTTGAGGCCGGATGAAAGAATGTGTGAGTGAACCCGCATGAGTCCCTGATTCCGCTGCTGGGCCGAGGTCCGGACCCGGAACAGCTGCGTCATGTGCGAACGATCCCCGCCCGCGAGGCCGTCAATGCGCCGTGGCCGGGCTGGGCCCACCCGGATCTCGTGACAGCCTACGGTTCCCTGGGCATCCACGAGCCCTACCGCCACCAGGTGCAGGCCGCCGAGTTGGCCCACGCCGGAGAACACGTGGTCATTGCCACCGGCACGGCGTCCGGCAAGTCCCTGGCGTACCAGCTACCAGCCTTGGACGCGATCCACCGTTCCGAACTCAGGGTCCTGGCCGATCCCGGAAAGATCCACGACGACGGCGCCGTGACCCTCTATCTGTCCCCCACCAAGGCCCTCGCAGCGGACCAGCTGTCCGCGATCCGCGCGCTGAAACTCCCCACCGTCCGGGCCGAAACCTACGACGGCGACACCGATCCCGCGTCCCGGCGCTGGATCCGGGACCATGCGAACTTCATCCTCGCCAATCCTGACATGCTGCACTTCGGCATCCTCCCGAACCATGCCTGGTGGGCCCGGTTCTTCCGGCGCCTCCGCTATGTGATCGTGGACGAGGCCCACAGCTACCGCGGAGTGTTCGGCTCCCATGTCGCCAACCTCATGCGCCGGCTACGCCGGATCTGTGCCTACTACAGCCCGGGCGGCTCACACCCGGGCCCCGTGTTCATCGCGGCGTCGGCCACGGCGTCAGAGCCCGGAACGTCCTTCGGCAGGCTCATCGGCGCACCGGTCCGTGCCGTTTCCGAAGACAGCTCGCCCCACGGATCCACGACCGTAGCTTTCTGGGAGCCTGCCCTGACCGAAGTGCGGGGCGAGAACGGCGCCAAGGAGCGACGTACCGCCGTCGCCGAGACCGCCGATCTGCTGGCCAATCTCGTGTCCTCCCGGACCCGGACCATTGCCTTCATCAAATCCAGGCGCGGAGCCGAGACGATTTCCTCCATTGCCAAACGCCTGCTCGATGAAGTGGACCCCAGCCTGCCGCAGCGTGTGGCCGCCTACCGCTCGGGCTACCTGCCGGAGGAGCGGCGGGCGCTGGAAAAGTCGTTGCGCTCGGGTGAGCTGCTGGGCGTCTCGAGCACGTCTGCGCTGGAGCTGGGCATCGACATTTCCGGTCTCGACGCCGTCCTGGTGGCCGGATGGCCAGGCACCCGCGCGTCGTTGTTCCAGCAGATCGGCCGGGCGGGCAGGGCCGGCCAGGACGCGATCGCGGCCTTCGTAGCCAGCGACGACCCGCTGGATACCTACCTGGTGAACCACCCCGAGGCGATTTTCGACGTCTCGGTGGAAGCCACGGTCTTCGATCCCTCCAATCCCTATGTGCTGGGCCCGCATCTCTGCGCCGCCGCCGCGGAACTTCCGCTGGGGTTCGCCGAACTTGACCTTTTCGGGGCCACCTCGGAGAAGCTGCTGGAGCGCCTGGTGGCGCAGGGCTACCTGCGCAAACGGCCGGCCGGCTGGTTTTGGACCCACCCGCAGAGTGCTGCGGCTATGGTGAACCTGCGCGCCGACGGCGGGGGTCCGGTGAGCATCGTGGATGCCGACACCGGGTCCCTGCTCGGCACCATGGATTCGCCCCAGACCCACTACCAGGCCCACACCGGCGCCGTCTACGTCCACCAGGGCGACAGCTACGTCGTGGAGGACCTCAATGAGGGCGATCACTGCGTGATGGTGCGCCGGGCGAACCCCGACTACTACACCACCGCCCGCGACGTGACCCAGATCGAGGTCCTCGAAACCGAACGCACCACCCGGTGGGGCGACGTGGCCGTACATTTCGGCGAGGTCAAGGTGACGACCCAGGTGGTCTCCTTCCAGCGCAAGGCACTGATTTCAAATGAAATCCTCGGGGAAGAACCACTGGAACTGGGGGCCAGAGACCTGTTTACCAAGGCGGTCTGGTTCGTTGTGGACAACCGCTCGCTGACCGGCGCGGGACTGATCGAGGCGCAGTTCCCCGGAGCCCTGCATGCCGCCGAGCACGCAGCCATCGGTCTCCTGCCGCTCGTGGCCTCCAGCGACCGCTGGGACATCGGCGGGGTGTCCACCGCCATCCACGCCGACACCGGGGTGCCTACCATCTTCGTCTACGACGGCCATCCCGGCGGGGCTGGCTTCGCCGAACGCGGATACGACAAGGCCCGGGTGTGGCTGACCGCCACGCGGGACGCCATCAAGGCCTGCGAATGCGAGTCCGGTTGCCCATCGTGTGTCCAGTCACCCAAGTGCGGCAACAAGAACAACCCTCTCGACAAGGACGCCGCCGTCACCCTGATTGACGTGCTGCTGAAAGACGCCAGCGAGCTGATGAACGCCGACAGCACTGGGACGGGGGCGGCTGGCACGGCCGTTGCGGGCGCCGGCGCGGCGGGTGCGGCCACGGCCGCTGCCGGTACCGGTACGGCGGCCGGTACAGCGGTCGGTACGGAAAAAGATCCCGCCCAAACCGCTCCGCGCCGGATAGCGCGTTTGGCGCGGCCCTAGCAGGGCAGCCATAGCGCGTTTGGCGCAGCCCTGGCAGGGCGTGCCAGCGGGTGAATCCCGGTTGTTTCGAAGCGCCGCGCGTCCTGCCACGGGCAAAGCAGCCCTCACGGTGAGGGTCCGTTCCGGGGCGCCGGGGGTGGACCGGCCCTGGCCAGACCTCTGGCAGCGCCGAGGAACGGCCCGACGTTGATCTCGGTGCTGACTTGGACTGACGTGTCCGCGCCCTTCGAGCAGGCGAGCACAATGGCGTTGTTCTTCCGTGCGACCTCCCGGGCGACGGCGCACGGCTCACCGGATGTGATTCCTCGGGCGGCGTCCGCTGCCGCCAGGGCTGCGAGGTCGGCAGCCGCCGCAGCCCTGGCCGCCGCGACGGCTGACTGAGCCAGAAGCAGCAACAAGACTGCCGCCATGATCACGACCAGCCCGAGTCCCAAGGCCAGGACCGTCCCTGATCCCCGCTCCCGCGGCCGGCAGCGGTACACGTCATGGCCTGGGGACGGAGTCCGGCGCCATGGCCCGCTGGCCCCGGCACTAACCGGCGACATCATGTGCCCGTCCCGAGCGGGAAGCCCCATCCACCCGGGACAGGTTGTGCCGCGCCGGGGGTTTCCGGACGCGCCCAGGCACTGGCGCTCAGGGTCCACGGAATGAGGGAACCGACAGCCCCGGGGACACGGCCGGACACCGTGACCCTGAGCCATTCGCCGTCGAGGGCCACGGTCGACGCTGCGGTTTCGCCGGCAAGCTGGCGGACAATCCCTCCGACTTCGCCGGCTGCGGCCCCTCGGGCCAGCGCACGGGCACCACCCCGGGCCGCTTCCTCGACGCGAAGTTGCATCACCCCGGCTGCCGAACCCGCGAGCAGCATGGCAAGCAGAAAGACGACCGACGGCAGCGCCACGGCGAACTCCGCTGTGACCGCCCCGAGGCAGTCCGGGGTTCGCGGCGACCCCCGCCGCCCGCTCCCGCCCGCGCGCCAGAGCCGCGTCATGGCAGCGTAAGCGCCGTGCGGATGAGGTTCAGGAGGAAACCCCGGACCTCATCACTGCGCATGATGAACACGAGAACTCCGGCAAACCCTACGGCGGCGAGTGTTGCGATGGCGTATTCGGCGGTTGCCATTCCTGCCTGCGCCGAGAGCGGCCTCCTTCGTCCGTTCGGCTGAACGGGAACAACCAAGCTGGCGCCGGGATAGATTTCGTACACCTCGGCAACCCCATCTTCCCCGCTGTCTATGCGTTTCGCAGCGGGAGTGTCCTGATTGACTGACATCTGCTTTCCTTCCACGGGACACCGGCAGGATCGCCGGCTGATTCGACTCTCCCGGCTTGGGCACGGCGCGGTAAGCCACGAAGTCCGCTAAGTGGAAAACATGCCCGCAGCCGGCGCCGCGGCGGCCTGTGGAGGAGAACTCACGGGTTGTTCCACGCCGGCGGACGGACGGCACGACAGCGCCCCGCTCATGCCTTGGCCCGACGAAGTACCCGCCTGACCCGACTAACGGCCACTCCTGACCGGGCGCAGAACTGAACCCGAGGTGCTGCGGTCCATACTGCGACTACAGCTTCTCGGGTTCAGTTCGGTGCGCTGGAACCTCAATCACGCGCTTCTAGGGGAGGAAGTACCCCGCGAGGTCGGCGATGAGCTGGGAGGATCCGGAGGACCGGTTGAACAGTGCCACCTTTCCATCCGAGCCGAGCGCCACCGAGACCAGGTTCGGTACCGTCTGTCCGGTCGAGAAGTTCAGGTTGGACGCGTTGGGCCGTGCTGAACCGTTCGGGTAGGCGGTGATGAAGCCGAAGGACTTGGGCGAGGTGACGGTGAGGTTGAAGACGGCTGCCAGGGCACCGGTGGGGACCCCGTTGGCCCCGGCGACCTGGACGGATACCGCGGAATCCGCGGCCACCGGCTTGGTATTGCGGGTGTCAAGGATCCGGGTCGGTCCGATGGCCTTGAAGGCGCCGGTCGCGGTCGGTGTGCCGGGCAGGTAGTAGCCGGCGACGTCGGCGATCAGCTGGGACGTGCCCGAGGAACTGTTGAACAGCGTCACCTTGCCGTCGGACCCGACCGGGACCGTGACGAGGTTGGGGACCGTCTGACCGGCGGAAAAGTTCAGGTTGGACGCATTGGGCCGGGCCGCACCGGACGCGTACGCGGTCACGAAGCCCAGGGACTTCGCCTGGGTCA
>NZ_BAAAQB010000037.1:69040-129927 GCF_039531445.1 Arthrobacter humicola
TGCCGAGGAGTTCCGGGTGTCCAGGAGCCGGGCCGGCGAGAGGCTCTTGAAGGAGCCGCCCGTCGCCGGCGTTCCGGTGACGTAATAGCCCGTCACGTCAGCGATCAGCTGGGAGGACCCGGAGGAACTGTTGAACAGGGCGACCTTGCCGTCGGCCCCGACCGGGACGGTGACCAGGTTCGGTACCGTCTGGCCGGCAGAGAAGTTCAGGTTGGACGCGTTCGGACGGGCGGCGCCCGAGGCGTAGGCCGTGATGAACCCGACGGACCGGGGCTGGGTCACCGTCAGGTTGAACACCACCGCCGAAACCTTCGCCGGGATCCCGTTGACCCCCGCGACTTGGAACGACACCGCGGAATTCGCCCGGACCGGTGAGCTGTTCCTCGTATCAAGGACACGCGTGGGAGCGGTGGGGTTGAAGGTTCCGGGAAGCTGGCCACCGGCCTTGCCGGCTTTGATCACGACGTCGTCAATGTAGCTGTCGCCCGCCTGCCGTCGGTGCTCTGCGCCGAGCTGCATCTGGGTGACCGCGGTGAAGGCCGTGGCGACCTGCTTGCTGGAATAGAGGAGCTTGCCGTCAAACCACACCTCGATGGTGGAGGAGGCGCCGTTGGGGATTACGTGCATGACCAGGTGGTGCCACGTTCCGAGCGGGACGTTCACTTTCATCGCGGTGTAGCCGAGCGTGCCGTCGGGCGCCGCTACGCGCAGCCACAGGGGGCCGGCGCCGCCGTTGGAGCGGTAGACGTCCACGAACCGGGTGGTTCCGTTGAAGAACCGGAACATGGGGACGTTGTTGCCCGCGACGCCTTCCTTGGTGACGTTGAACCATCCGTCGGCGTAGACCTCATTGGTGCCCGCAGGAAGCGGTGCGGAAAAATTGGCCAAGGAACCAGCATCCGTGGTCACGTGAACATGGGCTGAGCAGCGGCCCGAGTGTTGTTCAGCCGAGGAGACGTCGGCCGTGCCGGTCCCGGCCGTGACGGGGGCGTTGAAGCCCGAAGCCGTGATGCTCCCCGACTCGAAGTTGGTCGCAATCACCGTTGTGCCCGGGTATTGGTTGGTCGGTTGAGGCGCCCCCGGCTGACAAGTCGGCGTTGCGGCGGACGCCGGACCGGCCCCCACCGCCGAACCCGCCATCACCAATAGGCTCAGCGCTGCAATCACGCCCGCCCTCTGCAATCGAATCATTGATCTGCCCCCCTGCGTGGCTTCCACTCGATACGAAATCCCAGAAACCCTGAGGATTCGAGGCGCCACAGAAGCGCTGTGAGTAGCCGACGCACGAGACCGCTCATACTCCGACGGTGCCTGCCCCCAAGGTATCCCCCAGCAACTTGAATAAACCTTGGACCAGCGCCGATGCGGCGTCGGGGGCGCCGCCCGCCCGCGGGCATCAGGCCGGGACCAGCCCCAGGAGCACGGGCACGACGCCGAGGCAGACAAATGCCGGCAGGGAGCACAAGCCCAGAGGCACGACCAGCTTCACGCCTAGCGCCGCGGCACGCTGCTCGGCAGCCCGGTTCCGTTCGCGGCGAAGCCGGGCCGCTTGGGCATAGAGGAGGGCCGAGGACGGGGCGCCCGTGAGGGCGGCGAACGTGAGGGTGTCGCGCAGGGCAAGAAGTTCGCACGCCTGGCCACCTGAACTGTGCCATGCCGTGTCCCAGTCCGCGCCAATGGCAAGGGCTGACACCACCGGCCGAAGCTGCCGCCCGAGTTCCTGCGGCACCAGGGCGGCGATGAGTTCCAGGGACCGGCCCAGTCCGGCTCCCGCATCCAGCATGGCGCCGATGAGTTCCAGCATCATGGCGGTGTCCCGCAGACCCGGATAGCCGGGCTGGCGGCCGGCCGGGGTCCCCCGACGCAGTCCGGACCCGTCCGCCGGGGCCAGGATTTGGCGGTGGAGTCTTCGGCGGACGCGGCCGGAGTCTCCGCGGACCATAATGGCTGCACCGGCAAGGCCGGCGGCCACCACAACTCCGGCGAGTCCGGGACTCACGGCGGCGGTGGAGTCACGAGTGCGCTCCCGCCGCGGCCCGCACGAGCTTCGAAGACCACACCCGGCCGGCGGCGGTCAGGACCACCCCTGCGGCCAACGCCAAGAGGCCCCACGGATTTCCGAGGAGCGTAGCCATCGGGTCCACTCCCAGCAGCAAGCCGAGCCCCAAACCCGATACCGGCAGCCAGGTCAGCAAGCGGATGGTTGCCCGGGGCCCCGCTAAAGCCGTCTGCCGGGCACCTTCGGCGTCGTCCTCCGCCTCAAGGTGCGCGGCAAAGCGCGCCAGGACGTCTGCCAGCGGGCAACCGCTGGCCTCCGCGGTGTCGAAGCATGCGGCGAGCTCGCCCCACACCCGGGCGTCGCGCCCGGCACGGACGCTCACGGCGCCGCCAAAGGCAGCTCCAGCGCCGCTGCCCCCGCCGGCCGGCCCGCCGGATACCGTGCGGCGGATCGCCACGGCCACGGAGGACCCGCCCAGGGCGGCCGCACGTGCGGCCGCGAGGACTCTGAGCGACTCCGGGTCAAGCACCGGCCCAGACGTGACTTGGGCACCGTCGCGGCCCGCGCCGCGGACCGAAGCACGCACCGAAGCGTCGACAGTTCTGTTGACCGCGGCCCCTTGCTCCGCAGCCTCCGCGCCGTACAGCACCCACAGTTCATCCCACAGCCGGGCGGGGGTGCGTCCGCCCTTCAGCAGCGCGGCCAGCTGCTGAACCACAACTGTCATAGGCACGGCCCCCACCCCCGCGGAGCCTCCAACCAACACGCGGTGGAGACCTGGGAAGGCCCTCCGGCCACGACTGCGCAGACCTGTTGACCGACCCGGGCTCCGAGTGCTGGATGGCTGCCCGCGGGGCAGGAAACTCCGCGGGCCGGCGCCGTGCAGGGCATTGCGGGTGCGGCGGCCTGCCACACGCGGGGAGGGAAAGGCCAGCCACAGGGCCAAGATCAGGACGATGATCAGGAGCGCCGTCATCGCGGGGTCCATGACTGCGGGTGTTCGGCTCCTGAACCCGGCGGGCGTGTTTCGGGCGCCGGGCGGGCCCCGGTGTTGGTTCCATCGGCTACTGCTGGATCCAGGCCGAGCCGGTCCGCCAGCCGCGGCCAGGCCGGGCCGAACCGGGCCCGGTCCCTCAGTACTTCCAGTGCAGCGGTGACAGCCAGCCCGGATTCCTGTGCTTCCATGATTCCGATGCTCGCGACCTGGCGCCCGGTCCCGCTCCGCTCGACATGCACGACGGCGTCGATGGCACTCGCCACCTGCAAGCGCACGGCATCCTGGCCCATGCCGGCGAGCGCGCCGAGCGCCGCCAGCCGGGCAGGCACGGCCGCCGCAGCGTTCGCGTGAATCGTCCCGCCGCCTCCCGTA
The DNA here is from genome assembly GCF_039531445.1 of Arthrobacter humicola. Classification (NCBI taxonomy): domain Bacteria; kingdom Bacillati; phylum Actinomycetota; class Actinomycetes; order Micrococcales; family Micrococcaceae; genus Arthrobacter; species Arthrobacter humicola. Next base: position 72,409 of record NZ_BAAAQB010000037.1, read on the forward strand.
TGACCGGTATTCATGGCCGACAGCAACTCCCGGACCTCCGCACCGCGGCATTCACCCACCACCAGCCGGTCCGGCCGCATCCTCAGGGCCTGACGAACTAGTTCGCCCAGGTCCACGGCACCCCCGCCTTCCAGGTTTCCGTGCCGGGATTCCAGCGTGACGACGTGCGGGTGCACCGGATTAAGTTCCGCGGCGTCCTCAATGAGGACGAGACGTTCTCCGGGGCCGCACAACCCCAGCAGCGTCGCCAGCAGCGTGGTTTTCCCCGAGCCGGTGGCGCCGCTAATGAGGAAGCTCAGTCTGCACCCCACCATGCGTTCGAGTACGGACTGGACCAGCCCGCCGCATGCCCCGCTCCCGAACATGCCCTTGCGACCCAGCTCGGCCATCGTAAAGACCGAAGTCCGGCGGATTCGCACGCTCAAGAGGGTCCCGGCCGGGGAAATCGGCGGCAACACCGCATGCACCCGGTAGCCGCCGTCGAGCCTGACATCGACGCACGGCGAACCGTCGTCCAGGCGGCGGCCGCCGGCTGCCACCAGCCTCGCCGCGAGCGCCCGGACCTGCGGTTCCCCGGAAAAAAGGACGGGCGCCTTTTCCAGGCCGTTGCCGCGGTCCAGCCAGACCGAGTCCGGTCCGTTCACGAAGATGTCCGTCACAGCAGGATCCCGGGTCAGCGGATGCAGGGGACCCAAGCCGCTCAGCTCCGCGCTGATACTTTCCACAGCTGCAAGGGCGCCGGCCGTGCCAAGCAGCCGTCCGCTCGCCTGGAGGGCCGCTGCGACCCGGGAGGGGGTTACCGGGGCGGAATCGGTCATGACTGACTCGCGCACGGATTCCAGCAACGCCGGGTCCAGAAATCCCTGCGAGCGGCGGCGGCCCGACGCTCGCCGGGTAAGCCGTTCCGGTTCGGCGGGGTCCGCGGCCGAATGGGCGCTCATCAGACGTCACCCCGGTCCAGGTCAAGGAGCCCTGCGGTGAGACGGCGGACAGAGCGCTGACGGCCGGCTTCGAGGAGTCGGCCGAGTTCCGTGGCCGCCGCCAGACCCTTGATTTCCGGCATGACCCCGTGGAGGGGAAGCCCCACGGACTCCGCAATCAGTGGCGCATCCAAGGCAGCGCCCGGACTGGCCCGGACCACTAGCGTCGTATCTACCGGTGGAAGCTCCTGCGCCAACCGGGCCGTGGCGACGGCCGCCCGCAGCCGGGCCGGCGCCACGACCACGATCCGGTCGCATTCCCAGGCGAAGGATCGCAAAGCCTCCCGTCCCCGGCCGATGTCCAGCACGACCAGCTCGCTGCCCCGCCGGGCGGCGTCGAGAACCACGGCCACCGAGGTCGCGTCCACGCCGGCTGCACCGTCCCGGGTGCCCGGCCACGACAGGAAGGAGAATCCCCCGACCTTCGGGAGCGCATCGTCGAGCTGGGCGGGATCGATACTGCCGCTCGCCCCGGCCAGGTCCGGCCAGCGGAGCCCGGGAGCGTCCTCGGCGGCCAACGCCAGTTCCAGTCCGCCGCCCCAGGGGTCGCCATCGATCAGCACCACGCGCGCCCCGAGCCCGGCGGCGGCCTGCGCGACCCAGATGGCGGCGGTCGTGGCCCCTGCACCGCCGCAGCCGCCCGTCACGCCTACAACGAGTCCGCCGGCTTCCGGCGCGCGGGACCGGCTCAGGTATTCGGCCAGCCAGGCGGCGGCATCCGGCAGCACGGCGACGCGTTCGGCCCCGATGGCGGCGGCCAGTTGCCACAGTCCGTCGCCGTCATCCTTGACTCCGACGAGCACCGCCGGCGCCCTCCTTCGAAGTGGCAACTCCCTGATGTCGCTGCCAACCAGTACGGCGCCCGCGGCGTCCCAGAAGGGCGCGGCATCGGCCACGTCCCGGACTGTCCGCAGGTGGCCCCCGGCAGCGGCGACGATGCGCTCCACCTCGCCGCGCAGAACATCGGCGCCGGTGACGAGCAGAGTCTCCGCGGACTCCCCGGGAATCCACGGCCCCCCGTCCTGCGGGGGCGGCGAGTCCGGGCCGGGTGGCTGGTGCCTGTTCATGCTGCCACTGTGCCTGTCCGGGAAGCGCAGCGTAACCGCCGTCGTCGGCTATGTGGACAAACCGGGCCCGGCCTCTGCAGCCCCGCCAGGCAGTGCGCACCGAGCACGCTCCGGAGCAGGGCAGAATTGACCCTATGTACCTCCTGCTTGCCGCCCACGCCGACGGCACGGCTCTCCAGGAACTCACGGCCGATGGCCTCCCCGCACCGTCCAATCCACAGCCACGGGTGGTGAGCGCCGGTGACCTCGCCGGCGTCGTCCGCGGGCTTGAAAAGCGGCGCCCGCGCTGGATCTGGCACCGCACGCAGGACTGGTATCCGTCGCTGCTGCGGGCCGGCGTGGAGCTCGAGCGCTGCTACGACCTGACTTTGTGCGGTTCGATTCTGGCCCACTCGGAGTTCACCGCCCACACCGGCTATGCCCGGGCGGCGGAGAAACTCACGCAGGACGACGAGCTGCACCAGCCGCCGCGGGCCCTGCAGCCCCCTCCCCCGCCGCCGGAGCAGGGCGCACTCTTCGATGCCCCGGCCCGGGACCAGCGCCCCGGCCAGTCCCTTGAGGAACTCCGCGCCGAGTATGCCGCCCAACAGGACGCGCTCCGCCAGGCGGGAGCCGTGCCGGCAACGGCCCCCGGCACGACCGGCGGCTCGGCCGACGCCCCAGACGCCAACCGGCGCCAACGGCTCCAGCTGCTGCTCGCGGCCGAATCCGCGGGCGCCATGATCGCCGCCGAAATGCAACACACCGGCGTGCCCTGGCGTGAGGAACTGCACGAGCAGATCCTCGCGGACTGCCTCGGACCCCGCCCGGCTCCGGGCCAGCGCCCTGCCAAACTCGAAGCGCTCACCGCCGAACTCAGGCAGCTGCTGCGCTCACCCGCGCTGAACCCGGACTCACCGCAGGAGCTCATGCGCGCCCTGCACCGGAACGGCATCGAGGTGAAGACCACCCGCCAATGGGAGCTGAAGGAATCCAGCCACCCCGCGATCGAGCCGCTGCTGGCCTACAAGAAGCTGGCCCGTCTCCACGCGGCCAACGGCTGGGTGTGGCTTGACGCGTGGGTCAAGAACGGCAGGTTCCAGCCCGAGTACGTGGTGGGCGGTGTGGTGTCGGGGAGGTGGGCGTCGCGCGGCGGAGGGGCGCTGCAAATTCCGCGCCAGATTCGCGGCGCCGTCCACGCCGATCCCGGCCACAAGCTGATCGTTGCCGACGCCTCGCAGCTGGAACCGCGGGTCCTCGTCGCGCTCGCGCAGGATTCCAAAATGGCCGAGGCCGCCCGGGACAAGGACCTCTACGCCGGCATCGCGGCACAAGGCTTCGGCGGCGACCGGGCAAAAGCCAAGGTAGCCCTCCTCGGGGCCATCTACGGCGCAACCACGGGCGAGTCCGGGCGCCTGATGCCCCAACTTGCCCGCACCTATCCCCGCGCCGTGGGCTTCGTCGAGCAAGCTGCCCGCGACGGCGAAGCCGGGAGAACCGTCACCTCCCGCCTGGGCCGCAGCAGCCCTCCGCCGTCGGATCGCTGGCTGCGCAGCCAGCACTCGACTACCGCGGAAGAACAGCGCCGGGCGGACTCGATCGCCCGCTCGCGCGGACGTTTCACCCGGAACTTCGTGGTGCAGGGCTCGGCCGCCGACTGGGCGGCCTGCTGGCTGGCGGAACTGCGACGGCGGCTGCGCGACCTGCGGTCGGACGGCACCGCCGCGGCTGAACTGGTCTTCTTCCTGCACGATGAAGTGATGGTGCACTGCCCCGATGGCGCCGTCGAGGACTGCATGCGGGCGATCGAGGACTCAGCGGCTGCCGCCAAAGAGCTCTTGTTCGGCCGGATTCCGGTGGAATTTCCGGTCAGCGTGGCGGTCGTGGACTCGTACGACAAAGCAAAATGAGTGACCTCGGACACCATCCGTAACGTACCCGTCGGTAGCGTTGTGTGGGCTCCATCACCCGGCTAGGCTCGAAAAGGCCGGCGGATTCCCGTTCTTTCCGCTGGCTATTGCAATGACGCAAGGAATTGGGGAGGCACAGATTTGGCTGGCATGTTTGAGATTGCACAAGCTGGAGACAAGGCGTATTTTTTTCGGCTGACGGCACCGGATGGAACGGTCGTCGCCGTATCGCCGCTGTTCAGCTCCATTAAGAGCGCGGCGGCGGGCATTACCGCTGTGCGTGAGAACGCCGCGACCGGTCTGATTGTGGATCGTTCCGGCACTCAGCGGCGAGCCGCCAGCCGGCCGGCGGCAGTGGCACCCGCTGCCCTGGTGGGCAGCGGCGTGGGGGCCAGCTAGCGGATCAGCCGGCAGGCCGGCGTAGAACAGGCCGGCCTAGAACAGGCCGGCGCAGAATCGGCCGCACGCATCGCCGGGAGTGGCTCACACATCGATCCCGTAGAGCCGCGCACGGTCCCAGGGAACCGCCCAGCCCAGCTGTTCGAACAGCTGGTTCAGAATCATCCCGGTAAACCCCCACACCACCACGCCGTTGACGGTGAACGCGGGGCTCTGAAACGTCTGGCCCGCCCGGCTGACCGTGGCCATCACCCGGTTGTCCGGATCCAGCAGATCCCGGACCGGAACCCGGAACACCTGCGCGGATTCGCCGTAATCCACCACCCGGACGGGCGACTGGGCGGCCCACCAGGCCAGGACCGGGGTGACGAGGAAATTCCCCCGCGGCAGGGCCAGCTCGGGCATCGCCCCGAGGACGTCCACACCCGCTGGGTTCAGCCCCGTCTCCTCTTCGGCCTCTCGAAGGGCCGCGGCGACCACCGACTCGCCCGGGTCGATGCCCCCGCCCGGAAAGGCCACTTGTCCGGGATGGTCATCCAGGGTCTGCGCCCGCTGCAGCAGCAGAACGTCCAGATCGGCCGGAGCCAGCAGCTTCTCGGACACCGCCGGGACGTTGTCGAGCGCCCCGAAGAGCATCAGCACGGCGGCCTTGCGGACCCGTTCGCCGGGCTCGACGGCGAGTTCCCGCCAGCGTGGATCCGGCGCGGGCGCCGTGCCCGCCACGACGGCGGCAACGAGGTCGACGAGGTCCTGGCGCGCGGTCACGGCTGCTTCCTCTGCGATTCCATCCGGATTTCGGCAGCGCGGTGCGTCTCGGCCAGAAGCCGGGCCAGCAATGCCTCCTGCCCCGGGGCGAGCTCGTACTTCAACAGCTTCCTGGCCTTCTCCGGGTCGGTCTCGCCGGCGCCGTAGCTGGGGCACCAGTTCGCTACCGCGCAGGCGCCGCACGCCGGCTTGCGGGCGTGACAGACGCGGCGGCCGTGGAAGACGACGCGGTGCGAGAGCATGGTCCAGTCCTTCGGCTCGAACAGTTCGGCGACATCGGACTCGATCCGGACCGGATCATCGGAGTCTGTCCAGCCAAAGCGCCGGGCCAGGCGGCCGAAGTGGGTGTCCACGGTGATGCCCGGAATGCCGAAGGCATTGCCCAGCACCACGTTCGCGGTTTTCCGCCCGACGCCGGGCAGCGTCACCAGGTCCTCCAGCCGGCCGGGCACCTCGCCGTCGTACTCATCCACGAGCCGGCTGCACAGCGCCAGGAGGTTCCTGGCCTTGGCGCGAAAGAAGCCGGTGGGCTTGATGATGGCCTCGAGCTCGGCCGGCTCCGCCTCCGCCATCCGGCGCGCGTCAGGGTAGCGCGCGAACAAAAGGGGCGTGATCTGGTTGACCAGCACATCCGTGGTCTGGGCGGACAGCACCGTGGCCACCACGAGCTCAAACGGGCTGCGAAAATCCAGTTCCGCGTGGGCATAGGGGTACTGTTCCGCGAGGGCCCGGTTGATCCGGCGAGCCCGGCGCTTGAGCGCCAGAAGGGACTCCGACGCCCGCGGCGCACCGGGCTTGGTGCTGCGGGGGGCCTTGCCGCCGGATTCCTTGGTACCGGATTCCCTTCTGCCGCATTCCGTGGTCACGGACGGCTAACCGCGTTCGATGTTGCTGAGGTCCCGCAGCACGCCGAGGCGCCCGTCCGTGTGCTGGACCAGGAATTCGTTGCCGCGGTCTTCAAGGGCCAGGACCCAGCCGCCGGGCTCGATGACGAACGCCGGGGCCCCGGTGCGCTCGTCGACGGCGGTACGGGGCTGTGCGACGGCGAACCAGAAGGCCTCGTGCACGGGGTGGACTTCGTCCTCGGCGGCGCGGCTGGCTGGATCGACGGTGGCTCCGATGGGTTCCTGCGGCCGGACCTGTTCCTGTGGCCGGACCTGAGGGTGGACCGTGGTGGGGGCGCTGCCGCCGGAGGCAGCCGGAACGCTGGCGGCCTGGGTCTGTTCCGCGGCGGTGCCGGTGGAAGCGGCCGGGGCAACGGAAGGAGTCGATGCAGCAGCACCGGCCGCGGCACCGGCCGCGACGCCGGCGGCCTGAGTTTGTTCCGCGGCAGACGCCGGCTCAGCGGAGGGAGCCGGCCCAGGGGACGGAGCCGACGTCGACGGCGTTGACGGAGCCGACGTAGACGGAGCAGACCCTGACGGGGCGGAAGCAGCGGACGGCGCAGCACCAGCCGTGCCACCCGCGCCAGCGGGTGGCACGACGCCGGAAATCTGGGTTGCCGGCGCGCTGGAAGCCACAGCGCTCGTCGCTGCAACGGACGCTGCACCCGCCGAAGCTACCCCGGGCGACGGTACAACCGGTGAAGGTGGTGCCGGCACGGCGGTCTGGCCGGCGGTGGCCGGTCGATTGTCCCGGCCTGCGGCCGCCCCGAAGGCGGCCGCCTTGGATTCGCCGGTTCCTGTGGCGGCCTTGGCCGGTTTGGGTGCCTTCGGCGTCTTGGGTGCACGGGGCTTTTGCACCGGCGCAACGGCTTCACGGGCCACCACGTGGGCAGGCGCTTCCTCGCGGCCCAGGAAGTCGCCGGCAAAGAACGGGATCCAGCGGGCCAGGACCGTGGCCGCGAAGAGACCCGCGGCTCCCAGGAGGGCTATCAGCATGCTCGGCACGAAGGCCCCGGCCGCGGCGAGAAAGAAGAAAGCGAGCGTAAAGGACGCCACGACGGACGCGAACTGATCAATCGACAGCGATCCGACCCGGATTTTCGTCCCCGGGCTGAGCCGGCGCGCCACGAACAAGACGGTGACAATGAGCGGCAGCACGATGCCCAGGCCCAGGAAGAAGAGGCTGCCCAGGTTCCACAGATTGTAGGAGAAGGCAAACATCGGAATGAGGGAGGCGATGAAGAGAAGCAACGTGGAGCCGAACACGGTCAGATCCCGGATGGTGAAGGGGCCCAGAATGGATTCGTTCTTCTTCGCGGTCTTCTTGTCCACCGTGAAGCGCGGCGCGTCCCCGAACCCGGCTGGCCCCGGCTGCGCCGCGCCGCCCTGGTTCTGGGCGGGCGCCCGGAGTTGCCCGTTGTCTTGCTCGTTCATTCCGTATCTCCTTAGCATGGCGGCGCCCTGGACAGCGCCGTCTAACGGCAGGCAAGGACAGGACCGCTAACGGGTCCCGCCGCCTCCATCGGATGTCACAACTTCATCTCAGCCTAGCCAAGTGCATGGCCGATCACTAGCTGACAAGCCGAGGGCGGACACAGCAGAATTCTCTGTATTCCCGCCTCCCCGGCGCCTGCGCCGGGGAGGCGGGAACGGGCACGTCCGATCGCCGAAGAGACCACTCGGCGCTTAACAAACACCGCTCACGGCGCTCTTTGTGACGGGGCGCACGTTTGGTCGGACCCGCGTATTAGTGTTTATTGCAGAACAGCTCTTGCGGCACTGCCGTGATCTGCCGCCGCCCGACGTCGCGCATGCGGCCCGGCGCGGAGGCGGCACGAACGTCCGCTCAGCACGGATCGATGAATGATGAGGTTCACCATGTCCCAGCAGACACCCGGCACCACTGCCACGCAGGCGCCCCAGGGCGATGCCTTCGAAAATCTGTCCCAGGAGAACCGCCGTTTCGCGCCGTCGGCCGAGTTCGCGGCGAATGCCGTGGTTACCGCCGCTGACTACGCCGAGGCCGACGCCGACCGTCCCGCCTTCTGGGCGAAGCAGGCCCGCGAGCTGCTGAGCTGGTCCAAAGACTTCACCCAGGCGCTGGACTGGTCGAACCCGCCGTTCGCGAAGTGGTTCGTCGGCGGCGAGGTCAATGCGGCCTATAACGCCCTGGACCGGCACGTCGAGGCCGGCAACGGGGACCGGGTGGCCATCTACTTCGAGGGCGAGCCCGGCGACACCCGCACCTACACCTACGCGCAGCTGACCGAGGAAGTGAAGAAGGCCGCGAACGCCTTCGAGTCACTGGGCGTGGCCAAGGGCGACCGTGTGGCCGTCTACCTGCCGATGATTCCCGAGGCCGTCATCACCCTGCTGGCCTGCGCCCGGATCGGCGCGATCCACTCCGTGGTCTTCGGCGGCTTCTCCGCCGAGGCCCTGCGGTCCCGGATCGACGACGCCGAGGCCAAGCTCGTGGTCACGGCCGACGGCACCTACCGCCGCGGCAAGCCCAGCGCCCTGAAGCCGGCGGTCGATGAGGCCCTGGCCCACGACGGCCACACCGTCCAGAACGTCGTCGTGGTCAAACGCAACGGCCAGGACGTGGACTGGCACGAGGGCCGGGACCACTGGTGGGCCGACACCGTCGGCGCCGCGTCCGCCGAGCACACCGCCGTCGGGCACGACTCCGAACACCCGCTCTTCATCCTCTACACCTCCGGCACCACGGGCAAGCCCAAGGGCATCCTGCACACCACCGGCGGCTACCTCACCCAGGGCGCCTACACGCACAAGGCCGTCTTCGACCTCCACCCGGAGACCGATGTCTACTGGTGCACCGCCGACGTCGGCTGGATCACCGGACACTCCTACGTCGCCTACGCCCCGCTCATCAACGGCGCCACCCAGGTCATGTACGAAGGAACCCCGGACTCCCCGCACCAGGGCCGCTGGTGGGAGATCGTGGAGAAATACAAGGTCTCCATCCTCTACACCGCCCCCACCGCCATCCGGACCTTCATGAAGTGGGGCAAGGAGATCCCGGCCAAGTCCGACCTCTCCTCGATCCGGGTCCTGGGCTCGGTGGGCGAACCCATCAACCCCGAGGCCTGGATGTGGTACCGCGAGGTCATCGGCGCCGACAGCGGCCGGACGGCGATCCCCGCACCGATCGTGGACACCTGGTGGCAGACCGAAACCGGGGCACAGATGATCGCCCCGCTGCCCGGCGTCACGGCCACCAAGCCCGGCTCGGCCCAGGTCCCGCTCCCCGGCATCGCCGTGGACGTCGTGGACGAACTCGGCGAATCCGTGCCCAACGGCTCCGGCGGCTACCTCGTCATCCGCGAACCCTGGCCGGCCATGCTCCGCGGCATCTGGGGCGACCCGGAACGGTTCAAGGAAACGTACTGGTCCCGTTTCGAAACCATGTACTTCGCCGGCGACGGTGCCAAGAAGGACGAGGACGGCGACATCTGGCTCCTGGGCCGCGTCGATGACGTCATGAACGTCTCCGGCCACCGCCTGTCCACCGCGGAGATCGAATCCGCCCTCGTGTCCCACCCGGCCGTGGCCGAAGCCGCCGTCGTGGGCGCCGCGGACGAGACCACCGGCCAGGCCGTCGTGGCCTTCGTGATCCTGCGCGGGGACGCCGTGGACACCGGCGACGCGATCGTTCAGGAACTCCGGAACCACGTCGGCAAGGAGATCGGACCGATCGCCAAGCCCAAGACCATCCTCGTAGTGCCGGAATTGCCCAAGACCCGCTCCGGCAAGATCATGCGCCGGCTCCTCAAAGATGTCGCGGAAGGCCGCGAGGTCGGCGACGCCACCACCCTCGCCGACAACACCGTCATGGCCCAGATCGCGCATTCGCTGAAGAAGTAGCCGGCAGAAACAGCCGGGGCGCCGGAGTGTTTCGACACCGGCGCATGACGACGGCGGCGCCTCCCACCCGGTGGGAGGCGCCGCAGTCGTTAATGCTGTCCGCGGATTTTGGCGCGGCGCGCAAAGTCCGCATTAACGAAGGGTGTGGCAGTAACGAACAGCGCACACGGGCCGGGGCGCGATAGATTTGCTGACATGACTGAAGCCTCCCCCGCCAGCGCTGCCGGCCGCGGCACCATCCTTGTTCTCAACGGACCCAATTTGAACCTGCTCGGCACACGCGAGCCCGAGAAGTACGGGACGGCGACCCTGGCCGACGTCGAACAGCTCGCCAAAGATGCCGGTGCGGCGCACGGGCTGGACGTCGAATGCTTCCAGTCCAACCATGAAGGGGCCCTCGTGGACGCCATCCACGCCGCACGCGGGAAGGCGGTGGGAATCGTGCTCAACGCCGGCGCCTACACGCACACGTCCGTCGCCATCCGGGACGCCATTTCCGCCGTCGCGCTGCCCACGGTCGAGGTGCACATCACGAATGTGCACGCCCGCGAACAGTTCCGGCACCATTCCTATCTGTCGGACATCAGCAAGGCCGTGATTGCCGGCGCCGGGATCCTGGGCTACCGGTTCGCGGTGGAATACCTCGCCGGACTGCACGCGGCCAAAGACTGAGCATGTCCACTGTGGCGGGCCTGCTTCGACCTCAATCCTGTGGATGTGCGCAGCCCTGACGACGTCCACGGGTGGAAGCCTTCGTCCGGCCGGGGCAGGAGTTCCACGTCGAACGGTTACTCCCGGGGGATCGTGATCGCCCGCGAGTGCTCGTGGCCGGCAACCGCAAGGAACAGCTCGCGGCGTAAATGTCCGGCTATTTCTTGACGCAGTGTCCGGACGAGACGGCGCCGCCCAGACCCGGTGCCTGGGCCGCGACCGGGCCGAGGTCGGTCATGGTGATAGCGAATCCGAGCGAGGACTCGGCGGTGGCCTTGGCAAAGACCACCCCTGCCACCTGCCCGTCCGTGGTCAGGAGCGGGCCTCCGGAGTTACCCGGCTGCACGTCGGCAGCGAGCCGGTACACGTTCTCGGGCGCGGCATTGTTGCCGTAGATGTCGGGGACCAGCACGGTGGTGATGTCCTGGACCGTGGCCGGCTTGGACTGGAACGGACCGCCGTGTGGATAGCCGGCGAAGGCCGCGGCGCTGCCGGACGGCAGGTCAGAGGCCAGGGGAAGGGGTGCCGACTGCAGGCCGTCCACCGCCACGACGGCGAGGTCGTGCTGGGTGTCAAAGTACACAACGCGCCCGGGCAGGGCGCCGCCGCCGGGCGTTTCCACCACCGGCTGATCGACGCCTGCGACCACGTGGGCGTTGGTCACCACGCGTCCGGGGGCGACGACAAAGCCGGTGCCGGTCTGGTTCTGGCCGCACTGGTAGGCGGTTCCGGCGATCTTGAGGACCGACGCGGCTGCTTTGTTCAGTGCCGGGGTATCCGTGCTCGTGTCCGGGACGGCGACCGGCTGGCCCTGGCCGATGCCGTCCAGCAGGGTGGGGATGCCCTCGCCGATCACTGCGGAGCGCAACTGGGCCATTGACGCCTTGACCGGGGTGGGCGTCACGCCGTCGATGAAGCCGATGACTTTGGATTCGGCGATCTGCTGGGACACGAAGGGCACGCCCAGGGCCCCGATGCTGAATGCCAGCATCGACATCACCAGGGCGGACACGACGACGTTCACGCCTCCGCCCACGAGACGGTCCGCCGCACGCAGGGGGCTGAACGGCATGACGCTGCGGATTCGCCGGCCGATCATGGTGCCTAGCCCGTTCCCCACGATCATCAGCAGGATGGCCGTGGCCACGATGGCGGTCAGCCGCCAGCCGCTGTCTTCCACGAGCCCGCTGACGATGGGAACGGACACGAATGCGGCGACCGCGCCCGCAGCGAATCCCGCGATGCCTCCGAGCGTCACAAGGAAGCCGTTGCGAAGGCCGTGGATCAGGTAGGACAAAAGCGCCACAACCAACACCAGGTCCAAAATGGTCAAGCCAAACACCGGGGCTCCTCACAGACAGTTCAGCCACGATTCTAGCGGTGTAAGCTGAACGTTTGCCGATCGGCCGCCGGCCTGCCGGGTCTTCCGGGATCGGCGGGGACTTCCGGGACCCCGCTTTCGAGCCCTTCGGGCGTTTCAGTGCCAACTACGTCACAGACGCGCCAAAATTCTGAAAGAATGGCTGAAGCGCCCCAGCCGACACAGCTAGTCAGGAGATTTCATGGATATCGAGGTATTGCGCCGCGCACCCCTTTTCGCCACGCTCGACGACGAGGCGTTCCGTCTGCTGACGGACGAACTCACCGAGGTGGACCTTTCACGCGGTGCCTCGGTATTCCGGGAAGGCGATCAGGGTGACCAGCTCTACTTCATCGTCTCCGGCAAGGTGAAGCTCGGCCGCACGTCGCCGGACGGCCGCGAATCGCTGCTTGCCATCCTCGGCCCGGGCGAACTCTTCGGCGAAATGGCGCTCTTTGACCCCAGCCCGCGAACGGCGACGGCTACGGCAGTTTCCGAGACCCGCCTGGCCGGTCTCAAGAACGAAAGCCTCAATGCGCTGCTGCGCACCCGTCCCGAGGTTTCGGCCCAGCTGCTGCAGGCCTTGGCACGCCGCCTGCGCCGTACCAACGATTCCCTCTCCGACCTCGTCTTCTCCGACGTTCCGGGCCGCGTGGCCAAGGCGCTCTTGGATCTGGCCGACCGCTTCGGCCGCCCCGCTACCGACGGCGTCCTGGTCGCCCACGAACTGACGCAGGAAGAGCTCGCCCAGCTGGTCGGCGCCTCCCGCGAAACGGTCAACAAGGCCCTAGCTGAATTCGTCCAGCGCGGCTGGCTTCGCCTGGAAGCCCGCGCGGTCGTCATCCTCGACATGCAGCGACTGCGCCAGCGTTCCCGCTAGGAAACCTGAGCAGAAACCACGAAGGCCGGGCCCGGAATGAACGGGACCGGCCTTCTGTCGTTGGTACTCACTTGTCCGAGGGACATGCCCATTCTTCACAGACCCATGGCCGGGACATGCCCAGCTTCGGAAGCCAGGAATGGACATACTGCCACCATGTCCAACGGCCAGCGCCAACGGAGGGCATGTCCCCCAACGGGCCAGCCCCGAAAGGCCGCCACACCCCTCAGGCAGTCACCAAGCCTAGCCAGACGGGACCACGCGGTGTGGGCTTAACGCTCCCGCTGGGGTTCGCCGGCAACGGTCTTGGCGGCCTCGACTTCGAGCATGAGCCGGCCTTCTTCCTCGACGAGCTTGGGCTGGTAGACGTGAGCCTTGCGCTTGTAGCTGAGGTAGGCGATGCAGCCGTTGGCCTTGGCCATCTTCTCGAGCATGATCTCCGAGCCAGGAACCAGGAGTTCACCCAGGGTGCGGCCCACGGTGTTCTCCTGCCCCACCTCGTCGCCGAGCACCGTGGTGTCCCGTTCGCTGACAACCTTGCGGACGCAGACCCAGCGGCCCCAGACGCCCTTGCTGGCGAGCAGGGAGGGCTGCTGGTTCACGGGCAGGGTGGCAGCGAAGTAGCGGGTGTTGAACCGGCGGTGCGCGAAGTCGGGGCTGAGCCAGTTGACCAGGGGCTTGAGTAGATCCGTCCGCAGGGAGAGCCCGCGCTTGGCCAGCACGTCGGTGAAGGATTTCTCCTGGTCCGCCACGGCTTCCCGGGCGCGCATCCATTCCGCGCTGGAGGTCGACTCCACCGTGGTGGACAGGTCCGGGCCGGCCAGCAGGATGCCGGTCTCCTCGAACAGCTCACGGATGGCGCCAACCACATGGCGGCGCGCTAAGCCGACGTCGGAGGTCCCCATCTGCTCGGCCCAGTGCTGGGGCGAGGGACCAAGCCAGCCGACGGCGTCGTCGTCGGACGTTTCGAGCGATCCGCCGGGGAAGGCCAGGACACCGAGCGGGGAGGACCCCGTCCGGTACCCGAGCCAGGTCTCCAGACCCGTGGGCGAGTCCCGCAGGAGGATCACCGAGGAGGCGAAGCGCGGGGCGCGGGGCGTGCGTTCACCGTGTTCAAGCCAGCTGCGTGCTGCTCCTTCAAGATCGGGGGGCAGAACGAACAGGCGACGTGCTAACTGAGGCAAAGAACTAACCGGCCTTCTAAGCGAATTCGGCGATCAGTTCGACTTCAACAGGAGAGTCGAGCGGCAGGACGGATACCCCGACGGCGGAACGGGCGTGCTGGCCGGCATCGCCGAGGACCTGGCCCAGCAGCTCGGAGGCGCCGTTGATGACACCGGGCTGGCCGGTGAACGAAGGATCGGAGGAAACAAATCCGACCACCTTGACGATCCGCGTAATGCGGTCGAGGTCCCCGATCACACTCTTGACCGCCGCCAGGGCGTTGACGGCGCAGACGGCGGCGTATGCCTTCGCGGCTTCCGGGGACACCGTGGACTCGTCGGAGGCGCCTTCCGAGCCCGTGGACACCTTGCCGGTGGCTTCGAGTTTGCCGTTGATGAACGGCAGCTGCCCGGAGGTGTAGACATGATTGCCGGAAATGACGGCCGGAACGTAGGCCGCCACGGGGGCAGCGACGTCGGGCAGGGTCAGGCCCAGCTCCGCGAGGCGCTGTTCGACGGCGGACGACGCGCCCGTGCCGCCGGTCTGGCCTGCTGCGGCGGCCGTCGAGGCAGCGGTGCCTTCGGCGACGTTTTCCGGGTTTGCCGGCGTGGCCGGGGTGGCTTCAGAGGGGGTGCTCATGGCTACTGCTTCTCCCGCTTCAGGTAGGCAACAAGGCCGTTTCCGTCAGGGCCCGGAACAACTTGGACGAGCTCCCAGCCGTCCTCGCCCCACTGGTCCAGGATCTGCTTTGTGGCATGGATGATGAGCGGAATCGTGGCGTACTCCCATTTGGTCATGACATAAAGCCTAGTCGTTGCCGGTAAAGTGGAAAACATGGCGACTGGTAAGAACCCTTTATTCGACACGGCCACCACCCTCGGAAAGATCCTTCTTTTCCTGGGCGTGAGCGCCATTTGTGGCGTCCTGGTGGCGGGGCTCCTGGTCCCCGCGGCGGCCGTTTCGGGCAGCGCGGCGAGCGGTTCGATCCAGTTCTTTGACACCCTTCCGGCAGAGCTGAAGGTCGATCCGCCGAGCCAGTCGACGACGATTCTGGCCTCCGACGGCAGCGTGATCGCCAATCTCTACGCGGAGAACCGCACCCGCGTCTCGCTGGACCAGATGTCCCCGTACATCAAGGACGCGATCATCGCCATCGAGGACAACCGGTTCTATGAGCACGGCGGCGTGGACACCACCGGCATCCTGCGCGCCCTCGTCAGCACCGCCCGCGGCCAGAAGCAGGGCGCGTCCACGATTACGCAGCAGTACGTGAACAACGTCATCAACTCCTCGCTGGAGGCCGAAGGCAAGGGTGACGAGGTCCTCCTCAACGGCGTCAACAAGGGCGTCGGGGACAAGCTCCGGGAAATGAAGCTGGCCATCGCCTTGGAGAAGAAGTTCACCAAGGAGCAGATCCTTGAGGGCTACCTGAACATCGTCTTCTTCAACCGGGACGCCTACGGAATCGAAGCCGCATCCAAGTTCTTCTTCAGCACCACCGCCAAGGACCTGACCCTGCCGCAGGCGGCACTGCTCGCCGGCGTCGTGAACAGCCCCTCCTTCTACGACCCCATCGCGAACCCGGACAACGCCAAGGTCAGGCGCGACCTCGTGCTCAAGGCGATGCTGACCCAGGGCAAAATCAAGCAGGCCGACTATGACGCCGCCGTCGCGACGCCGGTGGAAACCAAAGTCACCCAACCCCGCCAGGGCTGCGCCTATTCACAGACCGCACCGTACTTCTGCGACTACGTGTTGCACCTGCTCCTGAACAACCCGGCCTACGGGGCCGACGCCGCCGAGCGCGAGCGGAAGATCTTCCGCGGCGGCCTGACCATCAAGACCACGCTGGACCCGCACGCCCAGGCTGTGGCCCAGTCCCAGGTTGATGCTTCGGCCGGCGCCAACCCGGACAAGTGGGGCGCCTCGCTGGTGTCCGTGCAGCCGGGCTCCGGCAAGATTATTTCCATGGCCCAGAACACCGTCTGGTTCCCGGCCGACGGCAAATTCGACCAGACCCAGAACTTCAACGTGGACAGCCAGGACGCCAAGGGCAACGACCTCAACGGTCTGGGCGGCTTCCAGCCCGGCTCCACCATGAAGCCCTTCACGTTCGCGGAATGGCTCAATGAGGGCAAGTCCATGAGCACGCTGCTCAATGGCGCCGTGCGCCGATATCCGCAGAATTTCCCCTGGAAGAACACCTGCCCCGCCCCGACCGTCGGCTGGTATGACGCGACCAACGGCACCCATGACCTGCAGAACGCGGAAGAGGGCTACTACAAGTACATGTCCGTCCTCGACGGGCTTGCCAACTCCATCAACACGATCACCTTCGCTACGGCGGCCCAGGTGGATCTCTGCGGGATCCAGAAGATCGTCGACGCCGTCGGCATCCACGGCGGCCTGCCGAGCACGGACAACCCCAATCCGCAGGTGCCGATGACCACCCTCGGCAACCTCATCGGCTCCACCCAGACGGCGCCGCTGACCATGGCCAGCGCGTTCGCCACGTTCGCCAACGACGGCAAGTACTGCGAACCGATCGCCATCGATTCGGTGACGGACGCCACCGGCGCCCAACTGCCGGCCCAGACGCCCAACTGCCGGGACGCGATCAATCCGGATGTGGCCCACGGCGTCGCGTATGCCATGCAGGAGGTGCTCAACCGCGGTTCTGGTGCGCTGATTGTGCCCCGGATTTCGACCAAGACCACCTTCCCGATCGCGGCCAAGACGGGAACCAACGACTCCAACAGCTCCACTTGGGTGGCCGGTTACACCAGCGGCCTGGCGACGGCCACGTGGTTTGGCGATCCCCTGGGCAACCAGCAGCGGGCCGGCCAGAACGTCACCATCAACGGCAAGTTCTACAGGGGCATCGACGGCTACATGATCGCCGGGCCGCAGTTCTCGAACTACATGGCCCAGGTGGCGCCGGCCTACGGCACCAATCCTTTCCCGGCACCGCCGTCGAACCTGCTGAACGCGCCGGCCCCGGTCGCGCCGCCGCGGGCGACCATCCCGACAACCCAGAGCACGGATCCGGCCACGGCCCCCGCCGCCGACCCGACAACGGCCCCGACGCTGGCTCCGGCTCCGGCCCCGACGAAGTCCAGTAAGAAGTAGCCGATGAGCCGGGGGAATGATCTGGCAAGCCGCGTTCGAAGCATCGGACGCGGCTTTGCCGTGACCGCCGCGGTCGGCACCGCAGCAGGGGCGGCCGCCACCGGTTACGGAATCTGGGAGAAGAACCAGTTCGTGCTCCGGGAGGAAACTCTCCCCATCCTGCCGGCCGGCTTCGGCCCGTTCCGGGTGCTGCACCTCTCCGACATCCACTTCGTGCCGGGCCAGCACCGGAAGGCCCAGTGGCTGTCCTCCCTGGCCGAGCTGAGGCCGGACCTCGTGGTGAACACCGGCGACAACCTCAGCCATCCCAAGGGCGTGGCCCCCCTCGTGGAGGCCCTGCGTCCCCTCCTGGAATTCCCCGGCGTGTTCGTTCCCGGCTCGAACGACTACTTCGGCCCGCGCCTCAAGAACCCCGCCTCATATCTATTCGGGCCCTCCGGCCAGAGCAAAGACCCACAGAAGCTCGACTGGCCGCTGCTGCGGTCCGAGTTTGGCATGTCCGGCTGGTTGGACCTGACCAACCGCTGCCAGTCCCTGGTGCTCCAGGGCATGCGCTTCGACTTCTCCGGCGTCGACGATCCCCACCTGCGCCTCGAACGTTACGCCGGCTGGCCCCGCGGTACCAAGGGCCGGGACTCCGATCCGCACGTGCGCGTCGCCGTCGCCCACGCGCCCTACCAGCGCGTCCTCGACCACTTCACCGACGACGGCGCCGACCTCATCCTGGCCGGCCACACCCACGGCGGGCAGATCTGCATCCCGGGCTACGGGGCGCTGGTCACCAACTGTGACCTTCCCACCTGGCGGGCCCGCGGCCTTCACACGTGGGAAAGCAACGGCAGGGCGACGCCGGTCAACGTCTCCGGCGGCATCGGCACCTCCCGGTTCGCCCCGGTCCGCATCGCCTGCCGCCCCGAAGCCGTCCTGCTCACGCTGACCTCCCGCGCCTGAACCTGACCTCCTGCGGGCCCGACGGATGGACATGCCCTCCCCCGGCGCTGCCGTCCGCGGGACATGCCCTCCGGTGGCTCTCCTTCCCGTGGGACATGCCCTCCGGCGGCTCTCCTTCCCGTGGGACATGCCCTCCCCTGATCGCGAGCAATGAGCATGGTGGCATCATCTCCACTCCAGGGAGCCAGGACTGGACATGTCCCGTGGGGCCCGGGCCAGGACTGGACATGTCCCGTGGGGCCCGGGCCAGGACTGGACATGTCCCGTGGGGTCCGGGGAGCGGTACCCTGACTTCATTGCGGATCGTAATGACTGTCCGAGACCACGGGCCCGCCCAGTGCCGGGTGAATGCGGTCACATGATGGCCTAGGGTAGTTGCTACAGGAAACTACATTCAACGGTGCTCTCTACGCACGGGCGTCTTAAGAAGCAGGCATGGCCAAGCAGACTTCATTCTTCACCTCCATCAGCCGTCTCTACCCGCACGTCAGGCCGATACTGCCCCGGCTGGTCATGGGTCTGCTCTCGGCGCTGCTGGCGAGCCTGATGGCCCTGGCCATCCCCCAGGTGCTGCGCGTGCTGGTCAACGAATCCCTCAAGCCCGGCGGCAGCGCGGAAGCCGTGTGGACCGCCTCGCTCGTGATCCTGGTCCTGGGCATCGCCGAGGCCGGTCTCGTAGCCCTGCGCCGCCAGTTCGTCATCAACCCTGCCACCACCGTGGAGACCCGGATGCGGGTCTCCCTGTACGGGCATCTGCAGGACCTCACGGTGTCCTTCCACGACCGCTGGGGCTCCGGGCAGCTGCTCTCCCGCGCCATGACGGACCTGAATTTCCTGCGCCGCTGGATGGCCTTCGGGGCCATCATGCTGGTTGTCACCACGCTCACCGTGGTGATCGGCGTCGCGGTGATGTTCTCAATGAGCTGGCAGCTGGCCCTGATCTTCCTTGCCGCCGCCGTGCCGATCATGATCTACGGATTCCGTTTCCGCACCCGGTTCAGCAAGGTGGCCCGCCGCAGCCAGGACCAGGCCGGGGACCTCGCCACGACGGTCGAAGAATCCGTGCACGGCATCCGAGTCCTGAAGGCCTTCGGCCGCAGCCAAGAGGCGCTGGAGAACTTCAACGAGCAGGCCCAGGAGCTCCGGCAGACCGAGATTGCCAAGGCCAAACACCTGGCGACCTTCAGCCTGGTCGTGACGCTGCTGCCCGAGCTCGCCCTCGGCGCCGGGCTGGTCGTCGGCATCATGCTCGCCTCCACGGACCAGCTCTCCATCGGGTCCCTCGTGGCCTTCTTCGCCACCGCCGCCGTCGTGGCCGCGCCGGTCGAGTTCTGCGGCATGCTGCTGGCCATGGCCCTCACCGCGAAGTCGGCGGTGGACCGGCACTTCGAGGTCATGGACGCGCGGAACACGATCACCAGCCCGGACAAGCCGCGCCGGCCAGCTGAGCTGAAGGGTGCCCTAAGCTTCCACGATGCCTCATTCGCGTTCGAGGACGCCCCGGACAAGCCGATCCTCAAGAACATCAGCCTGGACATCCGGCCCGGGGAGACCATGGCCTTGGTCGGCATCACAGGCAGCGGCAAGAGCGCCCTGCTCCAACTGGTCCCCCGCCTCTACGAGGTCACCGGCGGCGCCATCACGATCGACGGCGTGGATCTGCGCGAGTTCAGCGTGGAGGATCTGCGCACCGTCGTTGCCGTGGCGTTCGAAGACACCACGTTGTTCTCCAGTTCCGTCCGCGACAACGTCCTGCTCGGAGCGCCCGACGCCGGCCCGGCGGACAGCCGCGACGCGGCCCTGGAGGAAGCCCTCGACGTCGCCCAGGCCCACTTCGCCTATTCGCTGCCGGACGGGGTGGACACCCTGATCGGCGAGGAAGGCCTGAGCCTCTCCGGCGGCCAGCGCCAGCGCATCGCCCTGGCCAGGGCCATCGCAGCGAAACCGGCCGTGCTGGTCCTGGACGACCCGCTCTCGGCACTCGATGTGAACACCGAGGTCCTCGTTGAGGCCAGGCTCCGCGAAGTCCTCGCGGACACCACCACGCTGATCGTGGCCCACCGGCCCTCCACGGTGGCGCTGGCCGACCGCGTGGCTCTGCTCGAGGACGGCCGGATCACCGCCGTCGGAACCCACACGGAGCTGCTCGCCACCAACAGCCACTACCGCTACGTGATCGCCAGCCTGGACACGGAACCGCGGGACCTGGATTCAGAACTGTCCGCCTTCGACGACCGGTCCGAGGAGATTTCCCGATGAGCAGCGCAACATTCGGCACCGCCAACGAGGACAACGCGCACCTCACCAGGACCGAGAGCAAGGCCGTCCGGCGGCGCTCCCTGGCCCTGCTGGGTTCCCTGATCCGCCCCGTCCGGGCGCGTTTCTGGCTGACAATCGGCGCCGTCGTCCTGTCCCAGGCAGCCCGCGTGGCCGGGCCGGCGCTGATAGCCTTCGGAATCGACCACGCGCTCCCGGCCCTGCGGGCCGGCAACAGCCTGCCCCTCGCGTTTGCCGGCGTCGCGTACCTGGCCGCTGCCGCCGCTACGGCGGGACTGACCGCCCTCTACGTCACGTCGACAGCCAGGCTCAGCCAGGCGATGCTGCTGGATCTTCGCGTCCGGGTCTTCCGCCACACGCAGCGGCTGAGCCTGGAATTCCACGAGAAGTACACCTCCGGCCGGATCATCGCCCGGCAGACCTCGGATCTGGAGGCCCTGCGCGAACTGCTGGACTCCGGCGTGAGCTCGCTGGCCTCGGGAGTGCTGTTCATGGCCTTTACGGCCATCACGGTGTTCGCCCTGGACTGGCGCAGCGGTGTGCTGGTGCTGGCCGCGGGCGTGCCCATGTACTTCCTGGCCCGCTGGTACCAGAAGCATTCCCAGATCGCCTTCCGCGAATCCCGGGTGGTCTCGGCCCGGCTGATCGTGCACTTCGTGGAGACCATGACCGGCATCCGCGCGGTGAAGGCATTCCGCAAGGAACGCGAGAATGCCGCGCGCTACGCCGAACTCTCCGAGGACTACCGGCGCGCAACCGTCCGCTCCATCAACCTCAACGGTATCTTCCAGCCCGGACTGGTGCTGATCGGCAACGTCTGCGTCGCCGTCGTACTACTCACGGGCGGGTTCCGGGTCCTCAGCGGCGAGCTCGCGGTGGGCGTGCTCCTGGCCCTGATCCTGTCCACCAAGCGCTTCTTCCAGCCGGTGGACCAGATGGCCATGTTCTACAACTCCTTCCAAAGCGCCCAGGCGGCCCTGGAAAAGGTCTCGGGCCTGCTTGAGGAAATCCCCACCGTCCGGCCGCCGCAGACGCCCGTGGCCCTGCCCTGCGCGCGCGGCAGTATCGACTTCAACGGCGTCGAATTCCGCTACGGCGACGGCCCGGTGATCATCCCGAGGCTGGACCTGCACATCCCCGCCGGCCAGACGGTCGCGCTCGTCGGGCAGACCGGCGCCGGCAAGTCCACCCTGGCGAAGCTGATCGCCCGCTTCTACGACGTCTCTGGCGGATCCCTCACGCTCGACGGCGTGGACCTGCGCCAGCTCACCACCGAAGACCTGCGCCGCAACGTCGTCATGGTCACCCAGGAGGCCTTCCTGTTCAGCGGCTCCGTCGCGGACAACATCGCCCTGGGCCGGCCCGAGGCGTCCCGCGAGGAGATCGAGGACGCCGCCCGGGCCGTGGGGGCACACGCCTTCATCACGGAACTTCCGGACGGCTACGACACGGAAGTCAACAAGCGAGGCGGCCGCGTCTCCGCCGGACAGCGCCAGCTGATCAGCTTCGCCCGGGCCTTCCTGGCCCGCCCGGCCGTCCTGATCCTGGACGAGGCAACCTCGTCGCTGGACATCCCGTCGGAGCGCATGGTCCAGCAGGGCCTCGCCGGCTTGCTGCAGGGCACGCGGGAGACCAGCCCGCGGGAAGCCGGCCCGGACGGCGCGCACGGCGCCGGACGGACCGCGCTCATCATCGCCCACCGGCTCTCCACCGTGGAGACCGCGGACCGGGTCCTGGTGGTGCACGACGGGCGCGTCGTCGAGGACGGCACGCCCGGGCAGCTGATCGGCGACGGCGGCGCCTTCGCCCGGCTCCACGGCGCCTGGAAAGACTCCCTGGTCTGACCCGCTCCCCCGCGGTTCGCACGACGGCGTCCGGCGTCCGGTCCCGGCGTCGTACGCCGTCTTCACGTCCTCGAACCCATCCCCACGCACCGGTGTTCCACCCTATTTCACGCCCGATTTCACATCCGGGGCCATGATCGGATACTCTTGTGAAGTTGCTTTTGAAGCAACGGATCGGGATGTGGCGCAGCTTGGTAGCGCGCGTCGTTCGGGACGACGAGGTCGCAGGTTCAAATCCTGTCATCCCGACCACAGATAAAAGAGGGCCCTCCACGCGGAGGGCCCTCTTTTTCTTTGCCCGCACTTTTGGTCCCCCGCGAAAATAGGAAAATCCTTCCGACGGGGATTTGCGCCGGACGCGGCACAGCCCCGGGAAACAGTCCCCGGGGCTGCGCTGGATAGCCGTGGTGGATCTTTGTGACGCGGGCCGGCAGGCGCTGCGCCGGATCTGTCACATCGAATCTGTTACATCGGGTCGGGCCAGTTGCCGACGTTGAGCGAGTGGGTCATGGGATCGGGCCAGTTGCCGACCGCCTGGGCCGTGCGCATGGGATCCGGCCAGTTGCCGACCGCGGCAACGTGTGAGACATCGGTAAGTGAAGCAGCGGACAGCACGGCCGGAGCCGCGGCGGAGAATGCCAGTGCGCCCGCCAGAACGGCGCCGGCTGCAATCTTCTTCAACATAGAGTTCCTCAATAAGAGTCGGGGTCCTTAACCAAGTCAGCACTACCCTTGTTGACACACATTGTAAAATGGTTTCCACAGAGACTGTCAAGCATTTAGTACAAAGAATGTCCGGAATTAGGAGGTGTCCGTGGGGAACGGATTTGGGGAGAAGCTCCGCGCGGAACGGCTCGAACGGGGCCTGACGCAAGCGGAACTGGGCCGTGACCTGTACTCCCCCAGCTATATCTCGCTACTGGAAACCGGACGCCGCGAGCCCACTGCCGATGTCATCGAAGAGCTTGCGCGCCGGCTCGAACTTGCCCCCAAAGCGCTCGAAGCCTGGAGCCAGCCGGTGTCCGTCAGCGACGCCGAATATGTGCTCGCGGGACTGTACGCCCGGCAGGCCTGGGACCTCCGCGACTACCCAGTGGCCGCCACCCACGCCGCCGCCGCCGCCAAGATCGCCTTGGAAGCCAAGAACACCAGCGCCTGGTGGAACATGACCTACATGCAGGCCGAGTGCCTGATCAAGCAGGGCCTCTGGCAGGAGTGCAAGGACGTCGTCCGGAATCTCCTGGAGCACCCGATGGCCGCGGAATCGGCCGGGCTCGGCGTCCGCGCCCAACAGATGCTCGCCGCCGCCTCGCAGGGGCAGGGCCAATTGACGGCCGCCGTCGAACATGCGCAGGAAGCGGTGCGCCTCTGCGCCCAGCTGCCCAAGGGCTCCACGATGATTATCGGCGCGCTGCGGGCGCTCATCGGCGCCCTGGCCGAGAGTGGCCGGCTGGATGAGGCCTGGGAGTACTGCCAGGCCATGAACGACCAGATGGACGACCACTCCATGTCCCAGCTCGCCGGCGAGGTCGCCTGGGTGATCGGCAACGTAGCATTCATGCGCCACGACTACGCCGAGGGCATCAAATACCACGAGCGTGCCGGCCGCCTGCTCTCCCCGGCGAACGACATCGACTTGTGGGCCCGGTTCAACAAGGCCTCCGCCGCGGTCCGGCTCTCCTCGGGGATCGTCGAACCCGAAACCCTGTCCTCGATCGAACGCGCCGAACTGGCCCTCTCGATTGTGGGCGGCAACAAGACCGACCAGCTGGAAGTCGCTTTTATCCGGGCCCGCTGGCTCTACCTCACCGGGGACATCGTGGCGGCCGTCCAGAAGCTGCGCGAAATCCACGCGGAGCGCGAGTCACTGGCCCGGCACACGGCCGGCGAAGTGTCCCTGCTGCTGGGCAAGGCCCTCAAGGCTGCCGGGGAATCCGCCGAGGCCCTAGTTTACCTCGAGGAAGCCCAGAAGGAATTCAGCGCGGCGGGAGCTTCGGACCGGGTCCAGCAGGCACTGGATGCCGTGCTCGAGATCCGGCTCGCCCAGCGGCGCGCCGAGGCAGCGTCGGCCGAAGCCTAGCCGCCCCACAGGCCGTACGGCCGGGTCCCGTGATGGGCCCGGCGAACGGTGCCGGCGGGGCCGCCGGATTAGGCGAACGTCCGGCCGGTGAGCTTCTCGTAGGCCTCCACATAGCGGCTGCGCGTGCGGGCCACGACGTCGGCCGGAAGGGCAGGAGGAGGCGTGTCGGAGGCCTTGTCCCAGCCGGAGGCCGGCGACGTCAGCCAGTCGCGCACGTACTGCTTGTCATAGGACGGCTGGGCCTGCCCGGGCCGGTACGTGGCCGCATCCCAGAAACGTGAGGAATCCGGGGTCAGCACCTCGTCGCCCAGGGTGATCACGCCGGTCACCGCGTCGACGCCGAACTCCACTTTGGTGTCGGCCAGGATGATGCCGCGGCCGCGCGCGATGTCCTCGGCCTTGGTGTAGATCTCCAGAGTGAGCTCGCGGAGCTTGGCCGCGACCTCCGCACCGACGAGGCCAACGACGGCGTCGTAGGTGATGTTCTCGTCGTGCTCGCCTACCTCGGCCTTCGCCGACGGCGTGAAGAGGGCTTCATCCAGCCGCGATCCGTCCACGAGGCCGGCGGGCAGCGGGATGCTGCACACGGTGCCGGACTCGCGGTACTCCAGGAGCCCGGAGCCGGTGAGGTAGCCGCGGGCGATGCACTCGACCGGGAACATGTCCAGTTTTTTGCAGATCATCGCCCGGCCCTCGACGGCGGCGGGAACACCGCCGTCGACCGTGGAGGCGAGGACATGGTGCGCGACGCCGAGTTGTTCGAACCACCACAGGCTCAGCTGGGTCAGGATGCGTCCCTTGTCCGGGATCTCGCTGGCCAGCACGTGGTCGTAGGCGCTGATGCGGTCGCTGGCCACCACCAGGACGCAGTCCTGGCCGACGCGCTCCGTGATGGCCGCGTCCGCGGGGACATAGAGGTCACGGACCTTGCCGGAGTAGACGTGCTGCCAGCCCGGCAGGTCCTGCGTGGCGGTGTCCAGACCGCCCTTGGGCGACGTGCCGGACTGTGCGGGGCCGGACTGTGCGGGGCCGGGGGTCGAGGCTGCGGGATCCGTCACGGTCATGCCTTCGCTTTCGACGCGGCCGGGGCACCCGGCGTCGTCACCTGGATTTGACCGCGGGCAGCCTTGCGGCCGATGTCGGTGCGGAACTGGCTGCCGTCCAGCTGGATGAGTTCGACGCCGTCGTACGCCCGTTCGCGGGCCTCCACGAGGTCGGTGCCCAGCGCCACAACGGCCAGGACGCGGCCGCCGGCGGAGACCACGCGGCCTTCCTCGTCCAGCTTCGTGCCGGCGTGGATGACGTGGACGCCGTCCAGCGCGTCAACCTTCTTGAGGCCCCGGATGCGGTCGCCCGTCCGCGGGGTGCCGGGGTAGTTCTCCGCGGCCACGACGACGGCGACGGCGGTGTCCTTGGACCAGCGCAGCGGCTGCACCTTGTCCAGTTCGCCCTTCGCGGCGGCCATGAGCAGCCCGCCGAGGGGTGTCTTGAGCCGGGCGAGGACGGCCTGGGTTTCGGGATCACCGAACCGGACGTTGAATTCGATGACCCGCGTGCCGCGCGAGGTCAGTGCCAGGCCGACGAACAGGACGCCGACGAACGGCGTGCCGCGGTGGGCCATCTGGTTGACCGTGGGCTGGGCGACGCGGTCGATGACTTCCTGGACCAGGCCGTCGGGGGCCCATTCCAGAGGGGTGTACGCTCCCATGCCACCGGTGTTGGGGCCTTCGTCGTTGTCGAAGATGCGCTTGAAATCCTGTGCCGGGGACAGGGCGACGGTGTTCCGGCCGTCGCAGAGGACGAACACGGAGACCTCGGGGCCGTCCAGGAACTCCTCGATGACCACGGTGCCGCCGGCGTCGAAGCAGCTCTGGGCGTGCGCCAGGGCCTCGTCGCGGTTGGAGGTGACCACAACACCCTTACCGGCGGCGAGCCCGTCATCCTTGACGACGTAGGGGGCGCCGAAGGTGTCGAGGGCGTCGGCGGCTTCCTCGGCGTTGGAGGCCACACGGGCCATCGCCGTGGGGACGCCGGCCTCGGCCATGACCTCCTTGGCGAAGGCTTTTGACGCTTCCAGCTGGGCAGCGGCCTTGCTGGGCCCGAAGACCGGGATGCCGGCGGCTCGGACGGCGTCGGACACTCCGGCGGCGAGCGGCGCCTCCGGACCGACCACCACCAGGTCCACGGTGAGCTTGACCGCGAGCGCGGCGACGGCGTCGGGATCGTTCGCGTCGATCGCATAGGTGGGGACGAGCGCGCTGATGCCGGCGTTTCCCGGGGCCGCGTGGACCTCGGACACGTTGGGGTCTGCAAGCAAGGATCGGACAATGGCGTGTTCGCGGCCGCCGGGGCCGATGACAAGTACCTTCACAGTCTCCAAGGGTACGTGGTGCACCCCGCAGGCTCCTAAGCTGTGTCGGCCGCTGGACATGCTCAATCTTCCGCCCGGGAGATGCCCGGACATGCCCCGGCACCGCGTAATCCGTGGGACATGCCCAGTCCCGGCCGCAGCCACTGGACACAATGCCACCATGTCCGCTCCCGGATACCAGGGCTGGACATGTCCCCCGGGCCAAGGAGCATGTCCAGTCCCCGGGACGCGGCCACGGAGCATGTCCATTCGCTGCCGAGTGGCCGCGGTACATGCCCTTCCGCCAGGCACGACATCACTCCTCGGCCCGCGATCTTGCCCAGAAACTCCCCGGACATGCCCAGTCCCGGCCGCCGCCACTGGACACAATGCCGCCATGTCCGCTCCCGGATACCAGGGCTGGACATGTTCCCCGGGCCAAGGAGCATGTCCATTCGCTGCCGAGTGGCCGCGGTACATGCCCTTCCGCCAGGCACGACATCACTCCTCGGCCTACGCCCTTGCCCAGAAACTCCCCCGGACATGCCCGGTCCCGGCCGCCGCCACTGGACACAATGCCGCCATGTCCGCTCCCGGATACCAGGGCTGGACATGTCCCCCGGGCCAAGGAGCATGTCCATTCGCTGCCGAGTGGCCGCGGTACATGCCCTTCCGCCAGACACGACATCACTCCTCGGCCTACGCCCTTGCCCAGAGACTCCCCCGGACATGCCCGGTCCCGGCCGCGGCCACTGGACACATTGCCGCCATGTCCTCTCCCGGATACCAGGGCTGGACATGTCCCCCGGGCCAAGGAGCATGTCCATTCCCCGGCACGAGGCCACGGAGCATGTCCATTCGCTGCCGAGTGGCGGCGGAGCATGTCCCTTTCGACGGGTCGCCGGGGAGCATGTCCACTCGCTAGACAAATCCGGCGGCCCTGCGGCTACGAATGGCCTGTATGACAAAGCCCAGCATGAAGCCCAGCAAGCGGTCCCGCGGCGCCACAGCCCTGGCCGCGGTGGCCGGAGTGGCCGCCGCCGCCGTCGTCCTGTCCGTCGCGGAACTGATCGGTGCCTTCTTCACCACGCGGGCAACGCCCCTGATTGCCTTGGGCTCGACGTTCATCGACTTTACGCCGCTATGGATGAAGAACTTTGCCGTTGAAACGTTCGGCACCAACGACAAGGCGGCGCTGTTCGTCGGCATGGGTGTCACGATCCTGCTCCTGGCGTGCGTGCTCGGCATTGTGGCCTACCGGAAGTGGGCCTTGGGCGTGGCCGGAGTGCTGCTGATGGGCGCCGTGATCGTCGGGAGCGTGGTGACGCGGGCCAGTGTCAAACCGGTCGACGCCGTCCCGTCCCTGATCGGCACCGCGGCCGGGCTGGTGGTACTCCGGTTCCTGATCACGCGGCTGTGGCGGATGCAGGAATGGCCGGACCAGGCGGCCGACCGCGCAGCGAAGGAACCCGAGCGCCCGGCGACCACCCGGCGCGGATTCTTCGCCGCCGCCGGCATCACCGCGGCCGCCTCGGCCATTGCCGCCACCGGCGGCCGGATGCTCAGCGCCGCCCGCAGTAACGTGGCGGCGGCGCGTGAGTCGCTGCAACTGCCTGCACCTGCCAAGGCCGCCGCCGCGGTCCCGGCCGGTGTGCAGTCCAAAGCCCCCGGCGTTACTCCGTGGCTGACCCCGAACAAGGATTTCTACCGAATCGACACGGCCCTCAGTGTGCCGGAAATCAACGCCCAGGACTGGGAGCTGCGCATCCACGGCCTCGTGGAACAGGAGGTCAGGCTCACCTTCCAGGACCTCCTCGACGCCCGGCTCATCGAATCCCATGTTTCCTTGACCTGCGTGTCCAACCCGGTCGGCGGCAACCTCGCCGGCAACGCCAAATGGCTGGGCATGCCCATCCGCGACGTCCTGAAGATGGCACGGCCCACGCAGGGCGCGGACATGGTGCTGTCCACGTCGGTTGACGGCTTCAGCGCCTCTACCCCTTTGGAGGTCCTCCAGGACGACCGCGACGCGATGCTGGCGATCGGCATGAACGGCGAACCCCTCCCGCTCGAACACGGCTACCCGGTCCGGATGGTGGTCCCCGGGCTCTACGGCTTCGTCTCGGCCACCAAGTGGGTGGTCGACCTGGAAGTGACCCGGTTCGCCGACAACAAGGCGTACTGGACCCAGCGGGGCTGGTCCGAACGGGGCCCGATCAAGACCATGGCCCGGGTGGAAGTGCCCAAGTCCTTCGCCAAGGTCCCGGCCGGAAAAGTCGCGCTCGGGGGCACCGCATGGGCCCAGACCCGCGGCATCACCAAGGTCGAGGTGCAGATCGACAACGGTCCGTGGACCGAGGCTGTGCTCTCGGATGAGGCCTCGCTCATCACGTGGCGGCAGTGGTCCTTGGACTGGGATGCCACGCCCGGCCCGCACTACATCAAGGTCCGCGCCACGGACGGCACCGGCCAGGTGCAAACGGACAAGCGGGCGGATCCGGTGCCGGAAGGCGCCTCCGGCTGGCAGTCGGTCATGGTGACCGTGGAATAACCGGGGTATCCGCACCCGGCACCATACACTTGCTGCATGGCTTTGAACCCGCATGCAACTTTCACAGTCGACTCCGCCGTCGAACTGGCAGTCATCGAACGCAGCGGCTTCGTGGAGTCCCGCCACATCGGTTCGGCTGTAGTGATGGCCGCGGACGGAACCGTGGTGATCGAGCTCGGCGATGTCACCGCCCCCATCTTTGCCCGGTCCACGCTCAAGCCGCTGCAGGCCTTGGCCTCGATGCAGTCCGGCGTGCCTCTGCGGGGTGCCCAGGTGGCCATTGCGTGCGGCAGCCACATCGGATCCCTTGACCACATGGATGTGGTGGAAGGCATGCTCAAGGCGGCCGGAGCCAAGGAGGACCAGCTGCAGTGCCCGGCCGACTGGCCGCAGGACGAGACGGCCCGGAACTGGCTCGTCCAGACCGAGCGCGGCAAGTCCAGGCTTGCCTTCAACTGCTCGGGCAAGCATGCGGCGTTCCTCTGGGCGTGCACGGAGAACGGGTGGGACAAGAACAGCTACCTCGAACCCAACCACCCGTTGCAGCAGCGCATCCGCTCCGTGATCGAGGAGTACTGCGGCGAACGCATTGCGCATCTCGGGATCGACGGCTGCGGCGCGCCGGTGGCCGCCGTCTCCCTGACCGGTCTGGCCCGGGCCTACTCGAAGCTGGCCAAGGCTCCGGGCGACAAGAACTCCAACGCGCGCGCCGCCACGATCGCCACTTCCATGCTGGACTACCCCTGGGCCGTCCAGGGCCGTGGACAGACCAACACGATCGTCATGGACGAACTCGGCATCCTGGCCAAGATCGGCGCCGAAGGGGTGCTGGTCATGGCCACCCGGCAGGGCGTCTCCGTCGCCATCAAGATGCTCGACGGCAACATCCGGGCCACGACCCTCGTCGGGCTGACCCTGCTGGCCGCCTCGGGCGCCGTCGAAATCCCCGAAGTTTCCAGCGTGCTGGACAAAGTAGTGGACCCCGTCCTGGGCGGCGGACGCCCCGTCGGCAAGATCCGGCTCGGCCGGGCCGTCGCGGCACTGCTGGACTGACACTGCTGGACTGACACTTCTGGACTGGGACGTCCGCTCCGGTCCGAGGCAGCCCGGCGGCCGGTCACGGCCGGTCACGGCCGGTCACGGACCTTCCGGACCCTTCCGGACCGGCCCTGTCGGTGGCATAGGCTGGTGGGAGGCCGCCGAGCGGCGGCCGTGACATCGCCAGGCTGGAGGCAGGAACGTGGCCGTATCGCGCCGACGCATCGCCGTGGACGAGGGCCGCGCGGCGCTCGCCGCATGGCAGGACGCCACCCCGGCACTGCCGGGAGCCACACTGCCGGGAGCCACAGTGCCGGGAAGCGGGGCCGCCGGCACCGTCCCGCGCAGCACGATCGCGACGGCGGTGCGCTACTCGCTGGAGGAGGTCACCGCCCGGGCACCCGGCAACTCCGTGGAAGTGCGCGTCCCGCCGTTCGGCGTCACACAATGCGTGGAGGGCCCGCGGCACACGCGCGGCACTCCCCCGAACGTCATCGAGTGCGACGCCGCCACCTGGCTGGCGATGGTCAGCGGGCAGCTGAGCTGGGCGGATGCCGTCGCGGCCGGCAAGGTTGCCGCCTCGGGACTGCGCGCGGACCTCTCGGCGCTCCTGCCCCTCTAGGGCATGGACAACACGACCTAGCCTTCCTGGTTGCGGGCCGCCATATCGCCGACGCCGGGCGTGCCACCGGCGAGAGCGTAGCGCTGCAGCACCGCACCCTTCGGTGAGGCGACGACCGGCTCGATGAGTGTGAGGTTCGTCGGAACGACCCCGTCGGCGAAGACCTTCTTTCCACGGCCGAGGAGGATCGGATACACCCAGAGCGTGAGCCGATCGAAGAGCCGCTCGGCGAACAGGGTCTGCACGAAGTCAAGACTGCCGATGACGTGGATGTTGGCGTGCCGGTCGCGCAGTTCGCGTACGGCGGCGACGACATCAGGACCGAGCAGGGCGGAGTCGGCCCACTCGAGAGTCGGCGTCTGGCGCGAGGCCACGTACTTCGGAAGGCGGTTGAACAGCCGCGCGATGCTCCCGTCCGCGTGCGGCCAGTACGCGGCGAAAATGTCGTAGGTTCTGCGCCCCAGCAGCAGCGCGTCCATCCCCGCCATCCCGGATTCGACCTGCTCGCCGACGACCTCGTCCAAGAGAGGCGCTTGCCAGCCGCCAAACGCGAAACCGCCGTCGGCGTCCTCGTCCGGGCCGCCGGGTGCCTGCGCGACGCCGTCGAGTGTGGTGAAAAGGTCGATATGGATGAGTCCCATGCCGGGCTCCTTCTCTGTCGCCCGTCGTCGCCCCGGCGACGGGATCACTTCGAGGCTGTCACAGGATCCCACTGCGAAGCAACAGGTATCGACGGCTCGACACGAGTCCCGCTGTGCATCCGGCCCCTCAGCCCCGGCCGATGAACGGCATGCCGGCGGCCGTGACCACGAGGGACCCCACATTGGCCGACGCCGGCATCCCGGCCATGAGCAGCACGGCCCGGGCGGCGTCCTGCACCGGAAATGTGGGTTCGGCCCTGCGGCTGCCGTCGGCTTGCACGGCCCCGGAGCCCACGCCGATCTCGTCCATGAGATCCGTGGCCGCATTGCCGATATCGATTTGTCCGCAGGTGATGCCGAACCCGCGCCCGTCGAGCTCAATGCTCTTGGTGAGCCCGGTAATCGCGTGCTTGGTCACCGTGTAGGCCACGGTCTTGGGGCGGGGCGAATGGGCCGCGATGGAGCCGTTATTGATGATCCGGCCGCCCTGGGGCGATTGGGCCTTCATGGCACGGACGGCGGCGGCGGCGCAGAGGAGGGATCCCGTGAGGTTTACCGCTACGGTCGCGTTCCAGTCCGCCACCGTAATCTCGTCCACCGAGGCGGCGGGGCCGAACACGCCGGCGTTGTTGAACAGCACGTCCACCCGCTCCCACTGCTCCAGGGCCGCGGCGAAGAGCCGTTCGACGTCGGCGGGGACGGTTACATCGCACGGTACCGCGAGCGCCTGGCGGTGGCCGGCCGCGGTCTCCAGCAGTGGCTCTTCCCGCCGGCCTGCCAGGACCACCCGGTAGCCCTCGGCCAGCATGAGCCGGGCCACCGCCCGGCCGATGCCGGATCCTGCTCCGGTGACGACGGCAACCCGTCCGGGGGTGTGGTGCTGGCTCATGGGGGTCCTCCTCGACTGGTGCGCGCGTGCGCCGTTGCCCGGCCAGCCTACCGCCGAGTGGGCCGGTCACGGCAGTGTTGCGCGCCCCGACGGCCGCGAACTGCCCCCTCATGAGGTCGGGCGGACGCGGCCCTAACGGGTGTCGTCGT
Organism: Arthrobacter humicola; assembly: GCF_039531445.1. Classification (NCBI taxonomy): domain Bacteria; kingdom Bacillati; phylum Actinomycetota; class Actinomycetes; order Micrococcales; family Micrococcaceae; genus Arthrobacter; species Arthrobacter humicola. Next base: position 104,914 of record NZ_BAAAQB010000037.1, read on the forward strand.
CGCGGTCCCTGATCTGCCCGTTGCCGATCCGCCCGTCCCGGATCTGTCGCCCCGCGCGGTAGCCGGACCAGAACGCCAGGACCAGCAGGCCGGCGCCGATCAGGGCAACGCCGGTCCAGGTCTCGGCGCCCATGAAGACCAGCCCCTGCGGCACGACGGGCCGGGCGGCCAGCGGGGCATAGGCGAACCAGCCGAAGTCTTCCTGCGGCACCGGCCGGGCCAGCAGGACCAAGCCCGCGAGCAGCATCGCCAGGGCAACGAGCGGCACCGCCAGACGGCCCAGCAGACGCGTTCCGGCAGGGCCGGCGTCCCGATTCCCCCGCGGATCCATGGCCCTACTGTAACCGGTACGAAGGGCTCTGTCCGGGCACCGGGGAAGTCAGTACAGTAAAGCATGGCGACCACCACGGGGGATGTTCTGCAGGCCTATCTGGGACAACAACTGGGCGAGCTGCGCCGACACGGCCCCGGCGCCAGGGCCGGACAGGCGGAAGCCATCCACCAGATGCGCGTCGCGGCCCGGCGGCTCCGTTCGCTGCTGGCCACGGGACGAACCCTCTTTGCCGCCGGCGCCGCTGATGACATCCGCACCGAGCTCCAGTGGATCTCCGGGGTGCTCGGCGCCGCCCGGGACCCGACGGTGGTTCAGGACCGGCTCAGGGAACTGCTCGCCGAAGAGCCCCCGGGGCTGGTTATCGGCCCGGCGGCCGAACGGATCGACGAAACTTTGGATGCCTCCGCCGCCGCGGGCATGGAAAATGTGATCGTGGCCCTCGACGGCGAACGCTATGCCCTCCTGCTCGGCCGGCTGGCGGAGTTTGTCACCGCCGTCCCGCTGACCGCCAAGGCCTCCCGGCCTCCGCATAAGACTGTGCGGAAGCTCGTGGCCAAGGATGAGGCACGGCTCAGGCGCTCGGTGGACGGGTTGGCTCCGCGGGCCGACGGCGGACCGGGTATCCCTTCCCACGCTGAAGCCGCGTCCCGGGATGAAGGTCTGCACGAGGTCCGCAAATCGGCCAAACGTCTGCGCTATGCCGCCGAGTTCGCCGCTACCGTGGCCGGGAAAGGGGACGCGAAAAGGCTTTCCCGGATGGCCCTGGCGGCGCGGCACATTCAAACCGCGTTGGGCCTGCACCAGGACAGCGTGGTGGCACAGACCCTGCTGAGTGAACTCGGACGGCGTGCCGCGGGCAGCGGCGAACCCGGATTCACCTTCGGGCGGCTGCACGCCCGCGAGGGCCAGTTGGCCGCCCAGGCCGAGGCGGACTTCGCTAAGGCCTGGAAGAAGTTCCCCGGACCACGGGACGGGTAGCCGGGCTGCGCGACAATCGGATCAGCGCGGCCGCATCCGTTCAGCGCCCCATCCGTTCAGCGCCGATCAGTGGCGGGCACGCGTCCTCTTCCCGGCCGCCAGCGAGCCGCCGGTCGCGGGCGCTGAGCGCCCGGCCGTGCCGAGGGCCCGCCGGATCACCCGCGGCGTCGAGCCGTGCCGGGCGGCCGGGGCATCGGAACTGCGGTCCCGGATCAGGCCGGTTCCGGCGATCTCCCGCGCCTGGGCGACGCCGGCCACCGCCGCCCTCTTGCTGGGAAAGGTGATGGAGACCGCCATCAGTTCGCCCGCACCGTCCAACATCCGAATGCGGTAGCCGCCCTCGGGCGCGTCCACGAGCTCGAAATATCCCGCCATTGCACACTCCTCGTTCCATGTATCCCCCGCCATATCCCGTGCCGGGATATTAGTAAGTATACTTACTTGACGGCCGGGCGAAAGCCCCGAAGGCTTCGCCGGCTGCACGCCCGGACGGGCGCCGGAACGCCGCCGGGCCGGCGCTTGGCATGCTCAGGCGCCCGCCGTGGGCACAATTCCCTTGAGGCACAATTAACGTCGGGCACAGTTCCGGGGCGCGGTTGACGGACGCCGGTTCAGCGCGCGTCAGCGGCGGATCAAGGGCGCGGGGTCCCGCCGTGAGCCGGGTGTCCCGCCAGCCCGGCGTGTTCGGCTGGTCCGGGGTGGCGCGCGGCGCCGCCCGCGTCCAGCGGGGTGTCGCTGCGGCGGACACCGTCATCATGGAGCTCCAGTGCACTCATGATGAGGGCGAAGTGGCTGAAGGCCTGCGGCGTGTTGCCCAGCTGCCGGCCGGCCTCGACGCCCCACTCCTCACTGAGGAGTCCGACGTCGTTGCGCAGCGCCAGCAGGCGTTCGAACAGTTCCCGGGCCTCATGGCGCCGGCCCGCCCCGATCAGGGCCTCCACCAGCCAGAAGGAGCACGCCAAGAACACCCCTTCCTCGCCGGGGAGCCCGTCGCCGCTCTCCGTTGGCAGGTAGCGGCGCAGGAAGCCGTCGTGCGTCAGCTCGCGCTGGACGGCGTCGATGGTTCCGATGATGCGCGGATCATCCGGCAGAAGGAAGCCGACCCGGGGCAGCAGCAGCAGGCTCGCGTCCAGTTCCGGCCGCCCGTAGGACTGCACGAACGTGTTGCGTTCGGCGTCGAACCCGTTGGCCATGACCTCGGCGTGGATGGTGTCACGCAGCTCCTCCCAGCGGTCGGCCGGGCCGGTCAGGCCGAAGTCCCGGACGCCCTTGACCATGCGGTCCGCCGCCACCCATGCCATGACCTTGGAGTGCGTGAAGTGGCGCTGCGGACCGCGCATTTCCCACAACCCGTTGTCCGGTTGGCGCCATGCCGTCTCAAGGTGTTCCATGAGGGCCACCTGGACGTCCCAGGCGTCGTCGGTGTGCTTCAGCAGGGAGTTCCGTGTCAGGGACAGGCAATCGAGCACCTCGCCCCAGACGTCCAGCTGCAGCTGCCCTGCCGCGCCGTTCCCGGTGCGCACGGGAGCGGAATTTTCGTACCCCTTGAGCCAGGGAAGTTCGGTCTCCGGCAAGCGGCGCTCCCCGTGGAGTCCGTACATGATCTGCAGATCGGCGGGATCCCCGGCGACGGCACGGAGCAGCCAGTCACGCCATGCACCGGCCTCCTGCGTGTAACCTGCGGCCAGCAGCGCCTGCAGCGTCAGGGTGGCGTCGCGGAGCCAGCAGAAGCGGTAATCCCAGTTCCGGGTGCCGCCGATCTCTTCCGGGAGGGACGTCGTGACGGCGGCGACGATGCCGCCGGTGGGGGCGAAGGTCAAGGCCTTGAGCGTGATCAGCGAGCGCTGGACCGCGTCGCGGTAAGGCCCGGTGATCGTGCACTTGGCAGACCAGCTGTGCCAGAACTCCTCAGTGGACACCAGGACCGCTTCCGGGTCCACGGTGCGCGGCCGGGCGAGGTGGCTGGGGCTCCATGTCAGCACGAAGGGAACGCGCTCCCCGGCCGTGACGGTGAAGTCGCTGACCGTGTGCATCCGTTCGCCGCGCAGCGGCGCCTCAGTCACGAGGTAGACGGCGTCAGGCCCTGCAACGGCGTGGATGCCGTGCTCGTCGTGGCGGACCCATGGCACAATGTGGCCGTAGTCGAACCTCAGCGCCAGCTCGCCGCGCATCCGCACGGTGCCGCGGACGCCCACTACGATCCGCACGATGTCCGCCACCTCGTCACGTGGCGGCATGAAGTCAATGATCCTGACCGCCCCCTCGGGCGTCTCCCATTCGGTCTCCAGGATCAGGGTGTCTGCGCGGTAGCGGCGCCGGGTGCATTCACCGCCGGCTGCCGGCGCCAGCAGCCATCGTCCGGCCGCGGGCGTGTCGAGCAGCGCGTTGAAACAGGCAGGCGAGTCGAAACGCGGCAGGCAGAGCCAGTCGATGGAACCTTCTGTACTGATCAGGGCGGCGGTGTGCAGATCGCCGACCATTGCGTAATCCTCGATGCGTGCCATGACACTTACAGTGCCACACCGGCTCTCCGGGTTCGAGGAGGCGGCGCGATGAGGGCGCCCGACGACGGCGTCCGCAGGCGGCGCACGACGGCGGTGCGCACCGGTGCGCACCGGCGCCGCGTGCGCTGCTGACGGCGCGCGGCGCAGGGCCTTCCCGGTTTGCGGACGGCCGGGCCCGCGGGACTAGGATCCATCCATGCTGAAACGGAACTTCGGATCATCGTCATTGCAGGTCTCCGCCCTGGGCTTCGGCGCCGGGCACATCGGCTACGACGACGTGACAGAACGCCAGGCCCATGCGCTCCTGGACCGGGCGCTGGAGCTGGGCATCAACTTCATCGACACGGCCCGGGGCTACGGGTTGTCCGAGGAACGCATCGGCTCCTGGCTCCCGGCGCACCGCAACGACGTCGTCCTGTCTACAAAGGTGGGCTACGGCGTCGAGGGCGCCACGGACTGGAGCGCCACCGCGGTGACCCGCGGCGTCGACGAGGCGCTGGCGACGCTCGGCACTGACACGATCGACGTCGTCTTCCTGCATTCCTGCCCCCTCGAGGTGCTGGAGCGGGGCGATGCCGTGCAGGCGCTGCTTGCCTGCGTGGACGCGGGCAAGGTCCGGGTGCCGGGGTACAGCGGCGAGAACGAGGCCCTCGCCTGGGCCGCCTCGGCCGGCGTCTTCGGCGCCGTACAGTCGTCCGTGAACCTGGCAGACCAGCGTTCCCTCCGCGAGGTGCTGCCCGGCGCGGCGCGGAGCGGACTGGGAGTGGTTGCCAAACGCCCCCTGGCCAACGCGCCGTGGCGGCACACGGACCGCCCCACCGGCGTGTACGGCGAGACGTACTGGGACCGGCTTCGTGAGATGGACCTGAGGCCGGAGGCCGATGACTGGCAGGGCACGGCACTGCGGTTCTCGGCGTTCAGCCCCGGCGTCTCCACGGCGATCGTCGGGACCTCGCAGCCGGCCAATCTGGACGCGGCGGCAGCCGCCGTCGTGCGCGGGCCGCTGCCCGACGCCGAGCGGCAGCGCTGGGAGGCGGCGTTCGCCACGCATGCCGGCGACTGGGCCGGAGAGGTCTAGGCGGGCCGGGGCACGGAAGCGGAGGGGCACGAACCGGCATGGCAGAGCACATGGATACTGACCGCACGGGCACTGTGCGGATCGGGACGTCAGGCTGGAGCTATGACCATTGGGAGGGGGTCCTCTACCCGCCGGGCCTGCCGGCCCGGGACAGGCTGGCGCACTACGCGGCCCGCTTCGACACCGTGGAACTGAACGCCAGCTTCTACCGCTGGCCCAGGGAGGACGCGTTCGCCGGCTGGCGGCGCCGCCTGCCCGATGGCTTCGCCATGTCCGTCAAAGCTCCGCGCGGCCTGACCCACGGCAAGAAGCTCTACGCCCCGGAGGCGTGGGTGGAGCGCATCACCCGGTGCTGGCACGAGCTCGGCGACAAGCGGGCCGTCCTGCTCGTCCAGCTGCCGCCGGACTTCGGGCGGGACGACGCCCGGCTGGACTATTTTCTCGCCGCGCTGCCCGAGTGGATCCGCGTCAGCGTGGAGTTCCGCCACCCAAGCTGGGACGACCCCGGCGTGTATGCCCTGCTGGAGCGGCACGGCGCGGCGTACTGCATCATGAGCGGTGCCGGGCTCCCGTGCGTCCTGCGCGCGACGGCCCCGTTCGTCTACATCCGGCTCCACGGCCCGGATCGCGACGCGCTCTACGCCGGTTCATACCCGGACGAGGACCTGCAGTGGTGGGCTGCGCGCATTGGCGAATGGCGGGCGGACGGCAAGGACGTCTTCGCCTATTTCAACAACGACGGCGGCGGCAACGCCGTGCGCAACGCCGCCGCACTGCGCCGGCTGCTGGGCGAGTCGCTTCCCTGGTAGGCCGTGCGTCGCGGGGCGTCCGGTTCCCGGACCGCCGTCGCGGCACTACGGCCTCGGGCTAGTCACACGCACGGCGGGAGTCCGGCGCTGTGGGAGAGTGGGGGCATGGAATTGGCGTCACAACCAGCGCATCAGCAGCCCGTGTCCGGCACCAGGGCCTTTCGGCTCGCCCACTGGGTGTCGGACACCGTCAATGGGCTGCGCCTCAAGACGGCCCGACGCTGGAAGTTCATCCCGCAGACCGTCGCCTATCAGGGCTACGGCTCGACCGAGTGGGTCCGGGTCCTGGGCCGGGTGGTCCTCACCAGCAAGCCCGTGCCAGGCAGCAAGGCAGAGCGACTTGTCCAGAACGGCAACCAGAACTTCCGCGGCTGGCGCGCCTTCACAAGCGTCCCCGTCCAGTTCACCGAGGTGGAGATCCTGCTCGGCGGTGTCACCACCCGCGTCCATGCGGACCGCGGCGGCCTGGTCGACACCGTGGTTCCCGTGGCGTTGACCCCGGGCTGGCATACGGCCACGCTGCGGGCCGAGGGAACGGAACCGGTCGAGGCCAGGATTTTCGTGATCTCAGCCGACACCAGGCTGGGCATTGTCTCGGACATTGACGACACGATCATGGTCACGGCGCTCCCGCGGCCTTTCCTGGCGCTGTGGAATACCTTCGTCCTGAACGAACGCGCCCGGATGGCGACGCCAGGCATGGCTGTTCTGATGGACCGGCTCAAGGTCGAGCACCCCGAGGCCCCGGTGCTGTACCTGTCCACCGGGCCGTGGAACGCGGCGCCCACCCTGGCCCGCTTCATCGCCCGGAACCTCTATCCCTCGGGCGCCCTGCTGCTCACCGACTGGGGCCTGACCCACGACCGCTGGTTCCGCAGCGGCCAGGAACACAAGCGGCGGAACCTTGAACTCCTGGCCCAGGAGTTCCCGAACATGCGCTGGCTGCTGTTCGGCGACAACGGCCAGCACGATGAAGAAATCTACTCCGGCTTCGCCCAGGAGCACCCGGACCGGGTGGCCGCGATCGGGATCCGGCAGCTTTCGGCCAGCGAGGCCGTCTTTGCCGGCGGCCACTCCGATTCCGGCGACCACTCGGGATCCTCCGTTCCCTGGATCTACTCTCCCGATGGCGCCGGACTCGCCAAGGGCCTGCAGGACCTGGACCTGCTCTGAGCTAGGTCTGCGCTGACGTTGATCCGGGTAAGGGCCTCAGCCCGCCGGGCGGGGCGGTTCGGCGTCGGCGTCTGGCTCCTGCTGTCCGACGGCGGCCCCGGGCACATGCGCGGCGGACGCCGCGCGGCGGGCCGCGATCACCTCCTGCAGCCAGTAGTACGAGGCCTTCGGCGTGCGGACCTGGGTGTCGAAATCGACGTGGACCAGGCCGAATGGCTGCTTGTACCCGGCGGACCACTCGAAGTTGTCCATGAGGGACCAGACATAGTAGCCGCGAAGGTCCACGGACTCGGCGGCACCGCCGGGGCGCGTGGCTTCCAGAGCCGTGCCGATATGGTCGGCCAGATACCGTAAGCGGCGCTCATCCGGAATGATCCGCCGGTCCGCCGCGGCGTCCCGGACCACGACGTCCTCGAAGCTCGCCCCGCCCTCGGTGATGTAGACCGGCGGCAGGTCCGGGTAGCGCTCGGCCATCTCGGCCAGGGCGACGGCCATGTAGTCGGGCTTGACCGGCCAGCCGTAGGCCGTGTGCTCCGTGTCCGGGAACGACGCTATGTGGAACGGCGCCCCGGGCGTCCCGCTGAGGTCGTCCCCCATCGCCTCCGCCATGCCCGGCGGCACGGCCCCCTCTCCCGGACCTGACGCGACGCGGGTGGGCATGTAGTAGTTCAGGCCGTAGAAATCCAGGGGCTGGGAGATCAGGTCCATGTCCTCGCTGGAGGGGCTGAAGGAGGAGGAGAAGAACGTGGCCGCGCGGATGATGTCGGGGTACTTGCCAAGCAGCACGGGATCCGCGTAGAGCCGGTTCTGTGCCACGTCCATGAGTCCGGCGCTGAGCTTGTCCAGCGGGTTGGCGCTGGCCGGGACCATCGGCGAGTAGACGTTGGTCATGCCGATTTCGCCCCGTACGTTGGCGGCACGCAGCGCCTGGAGCGCCAGGCCGTGGCCCAGCAGCTGGTGGTGCACGCTGGGCAGCGCCTTCAGCATGAGAGCTTCGCCGGGCGCGTGCATGCCCAGGGCGTAGCCGTTGGTGGTGACGGTCGCGGGCTCGTTGACCGTCACCCAGCGGTCCACGCGGTCCCCGAAGGCAGCCGCGGCGATGGCGGCGAACTCGCCCAGCCGGTACGCCGTGTCCCGGTTCATCCAGCCGCCGGCCTCCTCCAGCGGCAGCGGGGTGTCCCAATGGTAGACGGTGGCCATGGGGGAAATCCCGTTCTCAAGCAACAGGTCGATCAGCCGGTCATAGAAACCCAGCCCGGCCGGGTTCACCGGTCCGCTGCCGCCGGGCTGGATCCGCGGCCAGGACAGCGAGAACCGGTAGGAATCGATCCCGAGGTCCTTCATGAGGGCCACGTCCTCGGGCATCCGGTGGTAGTGGTCGCAGGAGACCGCGGGGCTCTGGTCCTCCACGATCGCTCCGGGCTTCGCGGCGAAGACGTCCCACCCGGACGGGCCGCGGCCGTCCTCATCGAGCGCGCCCTCGATCTGGAAGGCGGACGTCGCCACGCCCAAGGTGAAGCCGGGCGGAAGAAGGGCGGCCAACTCCTTGGCGGAAGCGTTCATCGACAGGACCCCTATGTAGTTTCGGTGGTGGTTGACTGATCTTAGGCCTCACCCCGGAGCGGGCGCCACGACCTCGCCGGTTTGACGGACGCCGGGGCATTGGCCAGTGTTGATCCGTGCAAGTGAAAATTGAACACGCCGTCGACCGCCGGCCGTCGGCACGGCCCGGGCCGCGCCGGCAGGGAGCGGTTCTCGTCGGTTTCCTCGCGGTTTCCCACGCGGTGGCCTACCTGGCCTCGCAGGTCATCATCAGCAACGCCGGCGGCTGGTATGCGGCGGCGGACAAGGCTCCGTGGACTCCGCCGGGCTGGGCCTTCGGATCGGTCTGGATGATGCTTTACACGACCATGGCCGTGGCTGCATGGCTGGTATGGCGGCAGCGCTCCGGAAGGGGCGCCGGGGTGAAATCCGCGCCGGACGCCGGGCAGCACACCGGCGCCATGACGGTCTACGGCATCCTCCTGCTCCTGAACGTGGCCTGGGCGCCGCTGTTCTTCGGCATGTATCCGATGATCGGCACGGCAGCCCTCTGGCTTGCCCTTCTGGTCATCGTGGCGCACGCCGTGGCCGCTTCGGCAACCACCGTCCTGTTCAGCGTCGCCAGCCGGGCGGCCGGCCTGCTCATGCTGCCCTACGTCTCGTGGATCGTGTTCTCCTGCAGCCTCAACGTCTACGCGGCCGCCAACAACTGAGCCCGGCCCCCTGGCGGCTCAGAAAACCGACGTCTCCGGCCCGAAGAGGAAGTCCTTGGCGTGAGCCACCGCCTTACGGAAAGCGTCGTTCCGCAGGCCCACGAGCTGCTCAGCCTCGTCCGCCGAAGGTTCCAGGTACTCGGTGAAACCGGGCCTCAGCACCCAGATATCACCCGCGGGCGGCAGGTAGAACACGCCAAAGGAACGGTGCTGGTTGTCCTCTGCGGTCCAGACCGGAACCACCGCCAGCGCCGCGCCGGTATCGACGTTGATCCATTGGGCCCGGGGCAGCGGGGCCTCGTGCGCCTCCGGATCCAGGAACGGTGCCGTGCCTTGGCCCCAGCGCTTCTCGAAGCGTTCGTGGAACACCGGCATCAGGTGTGAATCGTAACGGCGCCATGCGCTCATGGACGTTCTCCTCCTCCGTGGGAGTGGCTGGTGATTGGGGTCGGCGGCCAGGGCCAGCAATCCCTGCTCAGTGACCTCTGCGTGGGGGCTGCTCCCGGCGGTGCTCTGGTTCCCAGCGGACGGGGAACACCCGCAGAAGCGGTTCCCGGCGCCGGATGATGCGCACCGGGATGTCACGGCCGCCGTGTCCGGCCCCGCTCGTCGACGTGCCGGCCGGGCCGGCCGCCCGGCGCCCGGCGGCGTCGTAGTCCGCCCGCATCCTCGGGTCCCGCAGCACGGCGAAGGCTTCCAGGATCGCGCTCACCTCGCCGGCACCGGAATCGCCGGTACCGCGACCGGCCCCGGAGCTTCCGGCGTCGGGATGGTGCAGGCGCATCAGCGCCCGAAAGGCGCGGCCGATCTCCTCCCGGCTCGCGTCCGGAGACACGTGCAGGAGTGCGTAGTAGCCGCGGGGGTCGGGGTTGTTCGAGGGCATTATCGGGCTCCGCCGTGTGAAGCCGGAGCCTGCGCCGGGCATGGTGCCCGGCGCAGGCTCCCGGGACTACTTGCCGATCTCCTGCAGGTTGTCCTGCGAATGGGTGATTTCAATCTTCCGCGGCTTGGCCTGTTCCTTCACGGGGACGCGGAGGGTCAGGACACCGTCCGCGTAATGGGCCTTGACGTTCTCGGTGTCCAGGGTCTCGCCCAGGATCAGTTGGCGGCTGAAAACACCGCGGGGGCGCTCGGAGACCGTCAGTTCCACATTGGGCTGCACGGGGTCCCGCCGTTCCGCCCGGACCGTCAGGACGTTGCGTTCAATATCGAGCCCGATCGAGTCGACGTTGACGCCCGGGAGGTCAAAGGCGACGACGAATTCGCCGTCCTCCTGCCACGCGTCCATGGGCATGGCGGCGGGGCGCGCCGTCGTTCCGAAGACCTGCTGGGCGAACCGGTCAAAGTCACGGAACGGGTCCGTCCGAATTAACATCATTTCCCACTCCTTCAGCGCGAATTTGCTCCATTTTCTCCATCACCCGTCACCGTTTTTCTATGGTGAAGGGTATAGATTTTTTATAGCACCGGTGACACACTGCTGCAAGGGGGAAATCGCAGCAAAGGGAGGAAAACCATGGCGGAGAGCGGGTCGGAGGCAGGTCTTTACGCCATCTCGGTGGTGGCACACCTGGTGGGCACGGGACAGCAGAACATCCGGCTCTATGAGCGGCGGGGACTGCTCACCCCGGACCGCACCGCAGGCGGCACACGGCAGTACAGCGATGCTGACCTCGCGGTGCTGCGGCGGATCGGCGAACTCCTGGAAGAAGGCCTGAACCTGGCCGGGGTGGCCAAGGTGATGGAACTCGAGGCCGCCAATGCGCGGCTGCGCGCCGAACTCAAACGGGCGCGCAGCCGCTGACGGGGCTTAGTCCGTGCCCGGGCTTAGTCGGTGCCGGCGTCGGCGGTGGACAGCGTTCCGGTGATCCGCTCCCCCGGAATCCGGGCCGTCCGCCAGGTATCCAGCGCAATGACCCCGCCCAGCACCACGAGCGAGATCGAGAAGGCGCCCAGGGCATCGGTCATCCAGTGGTAGCCGAGGTAGAGGCGGCTGACTGCCGCGAAGAAGATCCCGATCCCCGCCACGATGAAGGCGATGATGGCCGACCGCGGGTTCTTCCGGCGCGAAAAGACCAGGTACGTGGTCACCAGCAGAAAATCGCACGCGCCCAGGACATGGCCGGACGGAAAGGAAAAGGTGGTGTCGGCGCCGAAGAGCATCAGGTCCACGGGAGGGCGGTGGCGCTCCACGATCCGGCCAATGACCTGAGCCAGGATCACGCCAGTCAGCATAGCGCCGGCCAGGAGCATGGGCCGCCATGCATGCTTGGCGGCCAATCCCCAGGCCACGGTGACGATCAGGACGATGATCGGCAGGCCGATGGGGCCGAACACGATCGCCAGGATGATCATGATGGTGGTGGCGGGTTCACCGCGCAGGGTCACGAGCCAGGACCGCACGGGCTCGTCGGCCGCCGAGATGCCGCCGTGCTGCAGGACACCTGTCAGGATCACGACGAACAGGACGACGCCGAGGATCATCAGCCCGACGGCCGTGCGGTAGAGATTCCGGCGCGCCGACACGCTCATGAACCGTTCCTCGACGACGAACTTCTCGTGGAAGGTCCGCCACCGGCCCTGCGACTTATCCGATTGTGCTTCTGCCATGGTGCCGTGCCGCCTTTGCGCCGTTTGTGGACATTCTCTGCAGAAGATTATCCCGGTTGTCCGGCATTCGATACGCAGAGTACGCGGGCGGGGCCCTGACGGCCGTCCCCTCGGGGGCCCGGGCAGGCGCTCCGGCAGCCATCTGGCCCGTTCGCCTCGCGCGGAATCTGTCCAGTGCCGAAGGTCCCGGGTTGAAAAGGATCCGCAGGTCCACGCCGCGGCACTCGCCCGGACCGCATTTTGAGGACCGGAAGTGGCCGTCCGGCGACTTGACGCCCCTATAAATATGACGTTATTGTCCATTCAATTGGGGCCAAGAGAAGAACTCCAAGAAAGACTGTGCTATGACCCAAGTTACCCCGACCATTGAGATCCAGGTCGACAGCCGCAAAGTCCTCGATGACCGCCTCAACGACGCCGTCCTCGGCCTTCAGCGGCTCGCGATGACCGCCGGAACCCACGGCATCCTGCTGACGCGGCACAGGCCGGGCCACTACACGGCGGCTCTGTCCGACCAGGTGCCCTTCGGCATGACCCGCGAGCTCGTTCACTGAGCCGGATTTCACCGGAACACCACAATGCGGGGTCATTTCCCGCCTGTCCACTGCTGGACGGGCGGGACGTGACCCCGCGTTTGTTCTCTAGCGACCGCCCTCGAGCTTCCGGCTGCGCTGCTCCTGGGCCATCGGCCCGTACGGATAGACGCCGACGCGCGGCCGGCTGATCTCGGTCAGCCGCTCAGTTTCCCCCGCGGTGAGCCGGAGCTCCGCCGCCGCCAGGTTGTCCGCGAGCTGCTCGACGGTCCGGGCGCCCAGGATCACCGAGGTGACGGCCGGCCGGTCCGCCAGCCAGGCCAGTGCCACCTGGGACGGGCTCACGCCATGCCGGCCGGCGGTTTCCTCGACTTCGGCAATCACGTCCCAGGTGCGCGGGTCGGCGTTGCGGGCCTCCCACGCTTCCATCCCCCGTTTCGGATTTTCGCCGAGGCGGGTGGCCCCGGCGGGCGGCTGGTCGCGCTTGTATTTGCCGGACAGCCAGCCGCCGCCTAAAGGCGACCACGGCAGCAGCCCGATCCCGGCGTCGAGCGAGGCCGGAACGATTTCCGATTCGATCTCGCGGACCAGCAGGCTGTACTGCGGCTGCAGCGTCACGGGGGCACTCCAGCCCTGGGCTTTCGCTACGTGGACCGCCTTGGTCAGCTGCCAGCCCAGGAAATTGGAGAAGCCGTAGTACGCCATCTTGCCGCTGGTGACGGCGTCGTGCAGGAACCGGAGTGTCTCTTCCAGGGGAGTGATCGGGTCCCACGCATGCAGCTGATAGAGGTCGATCTGCTCCACGCCCAGCCGGCGCAGCGAGTCATCCAGCGCCCGGACCAGGTGGCGGCGGGAAGTCCCGACGTCGTTGGGGGCCTGACCCATCGGGAAGCGGCCTTTCGTGGCCACGACGGCCCTGTCCCGGGCGTCTGCCCGGTCGGCCAGCCAGCGGCCGATGATTTCCTCCGACACCCCCGAGCTATAAACGTCCGCGGTGTCGATGAAGTTGCCGCCCGCCGCGAAGTAGTCATCCAGGATGGCGCGGGACTGCTCCTCGGTGGCTTCGGCGCCAAAGGTCATGGTGCCCAGCGCATAGGTGGAGACAACGGCGCCGCTGTTGCCCAGGGTGCGGTAGTGCATGGAACTCCTCAGTGGTGGGTGGATTGGTCCCGGTTTCGTCAGCCGCGGGTGTTTCAGTCTTCGGTCGGGGTGGTCCGGTTCGAGTGGTAGGTCCGCCAGGTGTGCTCGGGCGCGTAGCCGAGGAGGCGTTTGGCTTTGTCGATCGAGAGCATGGTTTCGTGCTCGCCAAGCTCCTTGACCACTTTGACGTCAGGGAAGACCTCGGCGGCCAGGCTGGCGCTGGAACGGCTCATCACGGTGTCTTCGTTGGCGATGATGAAGGCCTCGAAGCCGGGCTTGCCGTGGGCCAGAGCGCGGGCCACGGCCTGGGCGCCGTCGCGGCCGTCGATGTAGCCCCAGAGGTTCCATTTGCGCAGGGTTGCGTCGTGGTCAAAGGAGGGGAACTCCTCGTAGTCCTCCGGGTCCATCACATTGGAGAACCGCAGGCCCGTGATGCTCAGTTCCGGGTCCCAGCGGGTCAGCTGGATGGCCATCTGCTCCTCGAGGTGCTTGACCAGGGAGTAGGTGCTTTCCGGCCGGGCCGGGTAGTCCTCGTCCACCGGGATGTAAGGAGGGTCGACGTCGAACGGCAGCCCCAGGACCGTCTCGCTGGAGGCGTAGACAATTTTCTTGATCCCGGCACGGCGGGCGGCCTGGAACACGTTGTAGGTGGACTGCATGTTGTTCTCGAACGTGGCGGCATCGGGGGCATGCCCCGGGGCGGGAATCGCGGCCAGATGCACCACGGCGTCAAAGCCGTTGTGGCGGTCTTCCAGGCCCAGGAACACGTCCACCACCTGGCCGTAGTTGCGCAGGTCCACCTCCGTGAACCCGGGGCTGCGCGCGCCCGTCCGGTCCAGGTTGGTCACATCGTGGCCGTCCTCACTCAGCCGCCGGACGACGCTCCGTCCCAGCTTTCCGCTTCCTCCGGTAACAGCAACTCTCATCAGGAACTCCTCGGGTGGCAGGATCTGCAGACCGTCTTGGTCCGGCACGGGCTCCGGCCCCAGGTCCGGCGCCGGCAGTCACCGTTCCACCCTAAGGGGAGCCGGGTGCTCTGCCCAGCCCCGCGTGACTTTCGGCCCTAGGCAGTCCCGGAGGCAGGGGGCAGGCTGGGGGCCATGAACGGTGATCAGCGCATTGTCGTGGGCGTGGACGGATCCGAGTTTTCGACGACGGCGCTCCGCCTCGCCGGGCGCATGTCCACGAGTCTGAACGTCCCGTTGGAGGTCATCACGTGCCTGGGCACCTCCGACTTCTTCCTGGCGTCCCACCTGCCGGAGGAGAGCACGCCCACCACCGCGCAGCTGGAAGAGACCGCCAAACGCCTCGTGGACCAGGCGCTGGAACGGGCCTTCGGGGACTCCCGCCCGGAAGGACTCACGCGCTCGGTCAAGTTCGGGGCCCCGGCCAAGGCTCTCATCGACGAGAGCAAGAACGCCCAGCTGCTCGTGGTGGGCAGGCGCGGGAAGGGCGGCTTCCTCCATCAGGTCATGGGCTCGGTGAGCGGGGCCTGCGTGGCCCATGCCCATTGCCCGGTGCTGGTGGTCGGCCAGAGCGCGGACGACCTGAGGGACCGGACCACGGGATGAACCGCGCCGGCCCCGCACCGGCACCCCGCAGGACCGCCCGTGCTGCCGCAGCGCCGGCTGAGGTCCCTCGCCTGAGCGGCCCGCACCTTCCGGACCGGATCCGCGGACCGCTCGCGGCGCTTGCGGCGGCGGCGGCGGGTGCCGCGTACGTCCTGGCCGTCCGGCCGAGGCTCCTGCGCTGGGGAGCCACCACCCAGGAGGCCGCCGGGCCGCTGCCCGGGGACGAGATTGTGCCCGCGCCGCGCATGCAAAGCACCCGGGCCGTCACCATCGCGGCCCCGGTATCAGACGTCTGGCCGTGGCTTGTCCAGTTGGGCGCCGGCCGCGGCGGCATGTACTCCTACGACTGGCTCGAGAACGCCGCGGGCCTGGGCATCCACAGCGCGGACAGGATTCTGCCGGAACTGCAGCATCTGGAGGTCGGTGACATCGTTCCGCTTTCCCGCGACGGCGGCCTGCCGGTCAGGCTTCTCCAGTCCCGGGCAGTGCTGGGCCTTGGCGGAACCATCGATCTGCGGACCGGGCGGGTGTCACCGGCCGGTCCTCCTCCCGACGGGCCCTGGCTGGAGGCGGGGTGGACGTTCGTGCTGCGTCCTGCGGGCCCCCATGCCAGCCGTCTCGTGTCCCGCACCCGGTACGACTATTCGCCCCTGGCCGCGGGACTGGTGCTCCGCCCGTTGCTGGAGCCGGTGCAGTTCGTCATGGAGCGGCGGATGCTCCTCGGCATCCGTGCCAGGGCCGAAAGCCGGGCCAAGGGCCAGGCAAAGGCCCGCGGCGGGGGTCACGGCAAGGCGCGCGGCGCCTGATTCTCCAAGCGGCTGTGTTCTTCAAGCATCTGTGTTCATCAAACGCCCGTGTTCTTCAAGCATCTGTGTTCATCAAACGCCCGTGTTCATCAAACGCCCGCGGCGCCGTCACGCGGTCCGGTACCGTCCGGGGCCAGCAAGTAGTCGACAAACCAGTCCCGGGCCAGGATGGCCGCCGCGGCCAGCGTGCCCGGTTCCTCAAACAAGTGCGTCGCCCCCTGCACGACGGCGAGCTGGTTGGGGCACCGCATCATGGCCTTGGCCTTGCGGTTGAGCTCCAGGACCTCATGGTCCAGGCTCCCCACAATCAGGAGCGTCGGCGCAGTCACGGCGGAGAGCCGCGGGCCGGCGAGGTCGGGCCGGCCGCCGCGCGACACAACAGCCGCGATCCGTGCCGAGGGCTCCGACGCCGCCCACAGCGCGGCCCCGGCGCCCGTGCTGGCACCGAAGTAACCCACGGCGCAGGAGGCCGTGTCCGCCCGGGTGGCAAGCCAGTCGGTTGCCGAGGAGAGCCTGCGGGCCAGGAGTTCGATGTCAAAGACGTTGGCGCGGTTGCGCTCCTCCGCGGGCGTCAGCAGGTCCAGCAGCAGTGTCCCGAGCCCGGCCTGCTGCAGGACCCCGGCCACGTAACGGTTCCGGGGGCTGTGGCGGCTGCTGCCGCTGCCATGGGCGAACAGCACCACGGCCCGGGCCGGCACCGGAAGGTGGAGCTGGGCCTGAAGCCGCACCCCCCGGGACGGAATCTCCACTTCCTCTTCGACGTCGGCGGCGCTGCCCGCGTGGGTGAAGTACGGAGCACGGGACGGCGGCGGCGCGGATTCCAGGCGCTTGGCCGCAAGATCGAGCAGGCGCACCACCTCGTCGTCGTCGGTGGGAGAGAAGTCCCGGTAGTGGTAGCCGACCGCGGTGAACTGGCGCGGCGTTGCCAGGCAGACCACTTCATCCGGCTCGGTGAGGCTGGCTAGGGTATCCGCCGGGGCAACCGGAACGGCAAGGATCACCCGTGCTGCCCCCTGTTTGCGGGCGATCCGGCAGGCCACACGGGCGGTGGAGCCGGTGGCGATCCCGTCGTCGACGATCACCGCGATGCGTCCGGTCAGGTCCTGCCGGGTCCGGCCCTTCCGGAACAGGACCACCCGGTTTTCCAGCACGGCGCGCTCGCGGTCTTCAACTGCCTGGAGTTCGTGGGCGCTGACCCGCGCATGGGCCAGGACCTGCTCGTCCAGGACCTTGGCTCCGCCTTCACCGATCGCGCCCATGGCGAGCTCCGGCTGGTATGGAAGTCCGAGCTTTCGCACCACGATTACGTCCAGGGGGGCGTCCAATGCGGCGGCAACCTCGAAGGCGACGGGGACGCCGCCGCGGGGTAGTCCCAGGACCACAATGTCCTGGCCACGCAGTTCCGCCAGACGCCGGCCGAGCTGCCTCCCGGCGTCGACCCTGTCTTGAAAAATGCTCATGGGTTATGGCTTTCCAGTCGAAATGTCGGCCATCGGCCCCATCAGTCCTGGACCGCTGAAACTGGTGTCCCTGCGGGCCCGGCGAGCCGGAAATGGGCCAGGTGGCCGCTCCCTCCAACTATCCGCCCGGGGCTGTCACCCGGTGAGGGCCTTTGTGCCCGATTTTGCGCCGGCGGCGCCAGCCCGGGCCACGGTTGACGAGCAGCGGGCGGGCCGCCGGGATGCTGAAGCGTGCGGCCCGGCGGGCGATGCGGTGGGTCCGGCCGCGGAGCCGGACGGGACGGGGCGGGAGAGGCTGCTGCGCGGCCCGGGCGTAGAACCAGACTTTGGCCAGTTCAACCAGCACCAGGTACACCGCGCCCATCCCGAGCAAGGCGAGGAAGAACGGCGTCGGCAGTGGATCGAAGCCCAGCACCCCGGCCAACGGCGAGAACGGGAGGTACACTCCGAGGGCCACCACGCCCAGGGACGCGCTCACCAGGCCCACCGACGGCCGGCTCCGGAAGAAGGGTACGCGCCGGGTCCGGATGACGAAGATGATCAGCGTCTGCGTGACGATGGATTCGATGAACCATCCGGCGCGGAATTCGCCGGGAACCGCGTCGAAGACGAAGAGCATCAGCGCGAACGTCGCGAAGTCGAAGATGGAGCTGATGGGGCCAAACAGGAACATGAAGCGCCGGATGAAGCCGATGTCCCAGTGCGATGGGGCCAGCAGCTGTTCCTTGTCCACCCGGTCGCCCGGGATGGCCAGCTGGCCGGCGTCGTAGAGCAGGTTGTTCAGCAGGATCTGGCCGGGCAGCATGGGCAGGAAGCTCAGAAGCACCGAGGCCGTGGCCGCGCTGAACATGTTGCCGAAGTTGCTGGAGGTGCCCATCAGGACGTACTTGATGGTGTTGGCGAAGATCCGCCGGCCTTCCATGACGCCTTCGGCCAGGACCCCCAGGTCCTTGTCGAGCAGCACGACGTCGGCGGCATCCTTGGCGACGTCGGTGGCGCTGTCGACCGAAATGCCGATGTCCGCGGCGTGCAGCGCCAAGGCGTCGTTGACGCCGTCGCCCATGAACCCCACGGCGCCGCCGCTCTTGCGCAGCAGCCGGATGATCCGGGCCTTCTGTTCGGGCGAAACCCGGGCGAAGATGCTCGCCTCGCGCGCGGCGGCGGCCAGCTCGTCGTCGGTCATGGCCTCCACCGCGGGACCGCTGAGCGTTCCGCCCGAGAGGACGCCGAGTTCATCGCAGACCTTTTCGGCGACCCTGGCGTTGTCACCGGTGGCGATCTTGACCGTTATGCCCAGTGCTTCGAGCTGGTCGAGGGAAGCCCGGGCGTTGGCTTTGGGCCGGTCCAGGAAGATGAGGAACCCGGCCAAGACCAGGTCCTTCTCGTCGGCCGGGGTCAGATCCTCCAGCCCGTCCGCGGGGCGGCTCGCGACGGCCACCACCCGGGATCCGGCGTCGAACTGCTCATTCAGCAACGCCTGTACGTCCGCCGGGGTGTCCGCGCACAATGCGAGGACGTCCTCCGGCGAGCCCTTGGTGATGAGGCGGGCGGGGCCGCCGTCGTCGCTGACCAGCACGCTGGTCCGGCGCCTCAAGTGGTCGAAGTCAATCACGTCCAGGCGTTTGTAGCGGGCCGGCTGGAACGCCGCGGCCTCCGGTGACGCCCACAGGGCGGCGTCCAGCGAGTTCAGGCCCACCGGGGAGGTCTGGGATTCTGCGTAGTCGGCTTCGGTCGCCAGCAGCCCCAGCGTGAGCAGGTCAGCGGGGGCGATGTCCGGGCGGGCGGGCAGCGCGGCCGTGAAGCTGATCCGGCCCTCTGTCAGAGTCCCGGTCTTATCCGTGACCAGGATGTCCATGTCGCCGAGGTCCTCGATGCAGACCAGCCGCTTCACCAGCACCTTCCGCCGGGCCAGTTGCCGGGTACCCGTGGCCAGGCTGGTGCTGACCACGGCCGGCAGCAGCTGCGGGGTGATGCCGACCGCGATCGCCAGCGAGAACAGCAGCGATTCGATCACCGGGCGGTGCAGGAGCAGGTTCGCGACAAAGATCAGCGAGGTCAGCCCGATGGCCACCTGCAGCAGCAGGAAGGAGAAGCGTTTGAGGCCCAGCTGGAACTCGGTCTGGGGCTGCCGTTCGCCCAGTCCCAGTGCGATCCGGCCGAACTCTGCCCGGCCCCCGGTGGCGACCACCACCCCGGTGCAGGAGCCGGACTGGATCACCGTCCCCATGAACAGGCACGACGTCAGGTCACCCAGCGCCACTGCGCCGGTGACCGGGGCGGGGTCCTTGCCGACCGGCAGCGATTCGCCGGTCAGGATGCTTTCATCGCACAGCAGGTCTTTCGCGGTCAGCACCCGCATGTCAGCCGGAATGATCGCGCCGATCCCCAGATGGACGACGTCGCCGGGCACCAAGGCGGTGACCTCGACCTCTCGGGCGGTCCCGTCGCGGACGACGACGGCGCGGTGCGTGACGCGCGAATGCAAGGCCTCCGCAGCGCGTTCGGCCCGGAATTCGTTACTAAATCCGAGCCCGACGCTAACCAGCAGGATCACGCCGATCACGATCGCGTTCGTGGCGTCCCCGAGGAACAGCGAAAGCCCCGCGGTGATGAGCAGCAGGATCAGGATGGGGCTGGCCAGCTGCCGGCCCAGCACCGACCACCCGCTGGCCATGTGGGTCCGCACCGCGTTGGGCCCCAGCTCCGCGAGGCGCCTGTCCGCCTCCGCGCCGGTCAGCCCGGTCTCATCCGAGCCCAGCTCTCCCAGCACGGCAGCCACGGGCTGGCCCGCGGCACGGGAAATCGCCAGCGGAAGGGAGTGCGACTCCTTGACGTCGAGCTCTGGCATGCGGCATCCGTTCACGACAATTCACTTAAGGCAAGCCTACGTGCCCCAGCGAAACGGTTCAGCAGTCTGTGACCCCGCGGGCGCCGTCTGGAGCCCCGCGTATCCGGATGTATATAATCTCCCGGTACGGTTTTGCAGCAAGCCGTTGGATTGTTCTTCGATCCGGCCGGCCGCTGCCGTATCCGCCACTTGCCGCGGTGGGAAGCACCGCCGGGTCGTCTTGACCTGAGGGAAACGGCACAACAGAGAAGTGGTCAGCGAGTCAACCGCAAATTCAATAAACCAGCACCTGCATGAACTGGTGCTCAGCAGTTCGGACGTGGAGGAGTTTCTCAGCGAACTCGCCCGTGTGTCCGCGCGCAGCCTCTCAGAGCCCGGGGACGAGATCCTCTGCGGCATCACGCTCCTGCGGCACCGGAAAGCGGCAACCGTCGCCAGCAGCAGCCCCGCCGCGCAGGCCATGGACGAAATCCAGTACGCCTACGGCGACGGTCCCTGCATGACGGCGTCCCGGGAGCAGGAAACCGTCCACATTTCAGACCTTGAACAGGACGGCCGCTGGCCCCATTACGCCGCGACGGTCCACGGGCACGGCTTCCGGTCCATCCTGGCGCTGCCGTTTCTGCTGGAAGGCGAGACCCGCGCCGCCTTGAACCTGTATTCGCACCGGCCGTGCCGGTTCGATCACCGCGCCACGGAACTGGCCCGCGACTTCGTCCACCAGACGTCCATGGCACTGCGCCTCGCGGTGCGGTTCGCTCACAGCAGCGATACCGCGGCCAACCTCAAGGCCACCCTGGAGACACGGACCGGGATCGACGTCGCGGTCGGCATCATCATGGCGCAGAACCGCTGCAGCCAGGACGAAGCGTTCGAGCTCCTGAAGTCGGCATCCAGCGCCCGGAACATCAAGCTCCACGCCCTCGCGGCCGGCGTCGTCGAGTCACTGGGCCAGGGACCCACCCGGACGCACTTCGAGGTCTAACCGCCGGCGCGGATTTCCAGGGCCGTTCACGCCGGGCCCGGCAGCGTCTCACCTGCCGCCGCGGGCATGCCTGTGAAATCCAGAATCGCATCCCGCACCGCGACGGCCCGGTTGTGCTGCACCACGTGCCCCGTGCCCTGGACTTCCAGCAGTTGCCCGAGGCGTGCGAGTCCGGCCAGCCGGCGGCTACAGTCCGCGTCCGCCACGGGGTCGTTGGCTCCGCGCACCACGAGGACCGGCGCGGTGACACCGGTGATTTTCTGAGCCATGGGGTACTCCATCATGACCCGGAGTGTCTTGAAGTACCAGGAGGGCCCGCACCGCAGGTAATCGGTGAAGACGAGGGCGTTGGAGGAGGGGCTTTCGTAGAACAGGCAGTCCCGGCCCAGCGCCAGGGCCTGCTGCGCGACGGTGCGGCGCTCGGGATCCACCACCGGCCCCATCAGCACCAGATGCGAGACCCGCCCGGGCTCCTGGAGCGCTGCTTCGGTGGCGAACTGTGTTCCCATCGAGTGCCCAACCAGCACAAACTCGGTCACGCCCAGCTGTTCCATGGCGCCCAGGACGTAGCGGGCGTGCTCGGCAATGGAGAGCGTACGTTCCGGTCTGGGCGTGGCGCCGAACCCCGGCAGGTCAATGGAATAGGTGTCCATAGAGCCGGCAAGAAGCCGATTCAGGCGGCGCAGGTAGCGGTGTGAGGCGCCGATCCCGTGGAGGAGCACGACGGCGGGCGCGGCCGGGCCGCCCCGTCTCCGCGACGCGGCTTCCCGCGTCGCGAAAACGTGGCCGGTATGGCCCGCCGCGTGGACTTCCACGCGGACCGGGTCGGTCATGCCCTGCGTGACCGCAGGACGGTGACGGACCGGTCGCGGACGATCAGCGTGCTCACGGGCGATTCGACCCGCTGCTCCGGATCGGTGGACAGCACGAGTTCCCATTCCTGTGCGGGAGCGGCCGGGACGGTGAATTCGACGCCGTTTTCGGCAGCGTTGAGCAGCACGGCGAAGGAATCGGCGCCGTCGTGCTCGAGCACGAAGGCGATGGCGCGGTGATCCGCTGTCCAGTCCTCAGCAGTGAATCCCTCGGCGTCGGCGCGGAGGACCCGGACGGTGTCGGCGCTGCCTGCCTCGGGCGCGTGCCGGAACCAGGCCGGGCGGAGCGCCGGGTTCTCGCGGCGGAGGGCAATCAGCTCCGTGGTGAACCGCAGCAGCCCGTCGTCGACCTTGTTCCAGTCGAACCAGGAGATCTCGTCGTCCTGGCAGTAGGCGTTGTTGTTGCCGCCCTGGCTCCGGCCCATCTCGTCGCCGCCGAGAATCATCGGCACGCCGGTGGACAGGAGCAGCGTCGCGAGGAAGTTCCGGCGTTGCCGGTCACGCAGTTCGTTGACCCCGGCGTCGTCGGTGGGTCCTTCGACGCCGTGGTTGGCCGAACGGTTATCGCTCTCGCCGTCGTTATTGTCTTCTCCGTTGGCTTCGTTGTGTTTCTCGTCGTAGGTCGTCAGGTCCGCCAGGGTGAATCCGTCGTGGGCGGTGATGAAGTTGACGCTGGACACCGGGGCCCGGCGGCTGCCCTCGTAAACGTCGGGGCTGCCGAGGAAGCGCTGGGCGAAGTCGCCCAGGACGTTGTCGCCGCCATGCCAGAATTCACGGGCGTCATCGCGGAACTTGCCGTTCCATTCAGACCAGTCGGCAGGGAAACCGCCCACCTGGTAGCCGGCGGTGTCCCACGGTTCGGCGATCATTTTCACCGGGGCGAGTACCGGATCCTGTTGGATCAGGGTGAGGAAGGCGCTGTGGAGTTCGGCGCTGCCGTCCTGGCGGGTCAGCGTGGTGGCGAGGTCGAAGCGGAACCCGTCCACGTGCATCTCCGTCACCCAATAGCGCAGCGAATCCATGATGAGGCCCAGTGCCGCCGGGTGCCCCACATTGAGGCTGTTGCCGGTGCCCGTCGTGTCGAAGTAGGCGGATTCCTCGCCCTCGACCAGCCGGTAATAGGCCTCGTTGTCGATGCCCTTGAAGGACAGCATCGGGCCCATGTGGTTGCCCTCGGCGGTGTGGTTGTAGACCACGTCCAGAATCACCTCGAGGCCGGCGGCGTGGAGGGCCTTGACCATCGCCTTGAACTCGGCGACCTGCCCTCCGCCGTCGCCGGCGGCGCTGTAGTCCCCGTGCGGGGCGAAGAAGCCGATGCTGTTGTAGCCCCAGTAGTTCCGCAGGCCCTTTTCTTCCAGATGGCTGTCCTGGACAAACTGGTGCACCGGCAGCAGTTCGACGGCGGTGACGCCGAGGTCGGTGAGGTGCTTGATGGCGGCCGGGTGCGCCAGGCCGGCATAAGTGCCGCGGATTTCTTCCGGGACCTCGGGGTGCTGCCGGGTGAAGCCCTTGACATGGACTTCATAGACCACCGTGTCGGCCAGCGGAATCCGCGGCGCGACATCGGGGGTGCCCTCGTCCCAGTCGAAAGACGGGTCTGTCACCACGCAGCGCGGAACAGCCGGGGCGGAGTCTGTGGAGTCGAACTCGGCCGGGTTGTTCAGGTCATGGGCGAATACCGCTTGGCCCCAGTCATAGCCGCCTTCAATTGCGGTGGCGTGCGGATCCAGCAGCAGTTTGTTGACGTTGTGGCGCAGGCCGGCGTCGGGGTTCCAAGCGCCGTCGACCCGCAGGCCGTAGCGGGTACCCACGGTGACGCCGGGGATGACGCCGTGGAAGACGTGCCCCGTCCGCTCCGGAAGCGTTGTCCGGGTCTCGTGGCCGTCGGCGTCGAAGGTGCAGAATTCCACGGAGTCCGCAGTCCTGGAATAGACGGCGACGTTGGCGCCGTCTTGGCGCAGGGTGACCCCGAGGGGGTACGGGAGGGAACGCGGGGCGGCTGCCGGTGTCATGGGTGCTCGTTTCTCTGCAGAATGGTTACTCCAGTGTAGTAAGCATGCTGACTAGATTGCGGACGCCATGCGAAAGGCCGGACCTGCCGCGGCCGGTTCCGGCCCTTCAGGTCTCCCGTTTGTCCCGCTCTTCGAACTCCTCATCGAGGTCATAATGACGGAATTCAGTCTCCGGATTCGGCTCTCCCTCCGCCACGTACTCGTAGTCGAGCTGGCGCTGGACCTGGCTGTCGAGGACCTGGAGGTCCTTGTCCTCGACTTTGCTGAGGTCCTCGGGGAATTCATCGTCCGGGCTGAGGTGCAGCTTCTCGGTCATGGCATGCCTCTCTCGGCCAGGAGGATGGACTCGAATCTGCACTGTCCTGGCCGCCTTCAGGATAGCTCTAACTGCAGGCCGGGCGGAGGCGCCTTGCGCCGTGAACCGGCACCGTCTTTTGGGTCTGCGCGTTCCCTGGGCCCCGGCGCGGGGCGCCGGTCCGGCTCAGGCGACCTCGGGACCGACGTTCACCAGCCAGTCCACCCCGAACTTGTCCTTGCACATGCCGAAGATGTCACCCCAGGGCGCCCTCTCCAGCGGCATAGCGATGGTGCCGCCGTCGGCCAGCTTCTCGAAGTAGCCGCGGAGCTCGGCTTCGTCGGATCCGCTCAGCGACACGGAGAAGTTATTGCCCGGGGTGTAGTCCATGCTGTTGGGGGTGTCTGCCCCCATGAGCACCAGGCCGCTGTCGGTCCGGAGCTGGCCGTGCATGATTTTGTCCTGCTCCGCCGGGTCCTCGCTGGCGTGGTACTCGGCGAAGGTACTCATCGTCAGCTCCCCGCCGAACACCGACTGGTAGAACGTCATGGCGTCCTTGGCGTTGTCGCGGAAGCCGAGGTAGGGATTGAGCGTGGTCATGCGGGACTCCTTGCTGCTGGGGCGCGGGCCGGGACGGCCGAATCGGCGGTGCACGTTACACGGCATATCCTGCCTCAAAACCGGCGGGCTGGGTAGGCTCCCGGCAGACAACAAAAGAACAGCGGCCGACGGCGGTGCTCACCGCCGGCGA